>JAQTLI010000138.1 GCA_028714995.1 Methylobacter sp.
TCTCGACAGGCAAAGCGTTAGCGCCTGCCGCCAAGGCGATGGCCGGGCTTGCTATCGGCTTGGATGATTTATCGGGAGTGGACGAATAGCGGTCAGCATCAATAGCATCAGCTACCAAATTAAATGCGATAGCCGGTAAGGCAAAGTCTTTAATGCTGGCGGAACCCTTAATATGGGTATCATCCAGCACCATTACCAGATTCTGAAGATTCGCCGAATCTGCCGTCGCTTGCAGGTCAAAGTTTATAGCCAGGCTGCTCAGGGCATTGGCATCCTGCATGGCAGGCAGCTCGATGGCCAGTTGCTGCATAAGCTTGGTAGGGCTGAATGGTGCAATGGTAACGGGACCCTGGAATGAGGGTTTATCTTTAATATCGGTGCCGGTAATTTCGGCAGAGAGCGTCGCATCACCTGATTTGAGCTGTAATCCGGAAATCTTGGCAGTCTGTTTTGCCATGTCCAATGCAACATCGTTGGCGGACAATGTCGTAGTAATCGATTTACCGGGAATGGATTCGCCTTCGGTCGTTGTCTGCAAATCAGTATTAACCAGCAAAAAAGTATCGAGCTTTTCATTAACGGTGAAGTCGGTGCTTAGTTTGATAGACTCCTTCAGTTTAGCTTCATCATTCAAAACGACTAGGGAAAGATCCACATCAACCGGCTCATCGTAGGTGAATTGATCGGTATTAAGATTAAGGTCTTTTATTTCGATGTGTTTTCCGGTTTGCTGGTTGTCCCAATTAACATGGGCATTTTTTATGGAAATGCCGCCGATAGTAAAAGGCGTTGATTGCTCATCCTGTTTTCCGTTGTCTGTGTCAGGTAGTAGTGCGGCTTTTGTATCAGCTGAAGCTGTTAAATCGTCCCAGTTGCTGATGCCCTGCTTGTTCTTTGTAAGATTCAGCGCAAGGTCTTTTAAGACGATACGCCTGACTTCTATTTTTTTTGACAATAGTGGCAGCAATTTAACTTTTATTTTGCTTTCTGCTGCGGTTGCAAAGGGCTGGTCCTGAAAACCTTCAGCATTGCCAAGTATGATTTTTCCTGTTGAAATGCCAATCCAGGGGAACAAGGATAATTTCAAGTCACCTTCCAGTATCAGTTCTCGACCGGTGGCGTCCTTAACAGCGGCCGAAATTTTGGGTTTGGAATCATTGGGATCGATGAAAAATGGCAAGGTACAGATGGCAATTACAATTAGTAAAATTGTTGCTAGTACGATTTTAAAAGGTTTACCCACAATTCGTTCCTTATACTAAAAAATGTGATACTAATACATTATGGAATATTATTATCAATTTATGACAGTCGTTGTTAATTGAGTTGTTAGTCAAATTCTATCTTAAATCAATGACTGTTTGTCAGGTGCAATAATTAGAAGGGGTGAAATATGTTGTTATTAGCTAAATTTGCAGGAATTGCTGTTCTTGTCTGGTTTTATTTGACAGCAAAAGAGAAAGGCGAGCAGCCAGTCAAGTGGGCTATTGTAGGCCTAATTGGCTATTGGATAGCGTGGTGGGCGGTTAATTTGACCGTTGTTTCTCCTTTGACCGGGTTCTTTCATAAAAATGGTACGGCTATATTTATGGTTACCCAGTTGCCTGCAATTTGTGCAGTTTGCGCCGCTTTTTTAATCAGAAAAAAAATGCTGGCGGATATCACTGAAAAATAATAATCGGCGCACATGAAAAAGGCGCATTGTGCGGACACAATGCGCCTTTTAATCAGATTAACTGCTTTATTTACAGTTTATCAGCGTTTTTATCCAGATATTCAGCAACACCTGTAGGACTTGCATTCATGCCTGTATCGCCTTTATGCCAGCCAGCCGGGCATACTTCTCCATTTTCTTCGTGGAATTGTAACGCATCAATCATACGCAGCAATTCGTCCATGTTACGGCCTAAAGGCAGGTCATTAACAACCTGGTGACGAACAACGCCACTGCGGTCAATCAGGAAAGTGCCGCGGTACGCTACGGCGCCATCAGCTTCAACATCATAATCTTTACAGATGGAGTGAGACAAATCAGCAGCCATTGTATAACGGACAGGGCCTATGCCGCCTTTGTTGACAAGTGTGTTACGCCATGCGTTGTGGGTGAAGTGAGAGTCTATAGAGACTGCGACAACTTCAACGTTACGGCTTTTGAATTCATCTATACGATGGTCTAAAGCGATCAACTCACTTGGGCAAACAAAGGTGAAATCTAATGGGTAGAAAAAAACTACGGCATATTTACCGCTAGTAGCTGCAGAAAAGCTGAATGAATCAACTATTTGGCCATCGCCCAGAACGGCAGGAACTGTAAAATCAGGTGCTTGTTTACCGACTAAAACGCTCATCGATTATCTCCAAAAGTATTGAAAAAATAAAGGGTTATTACCTTGCTATTGGCCACTAAGGCAGTGGGTCGTTCGAATTGTACACTAGATTAGTCGGGAATTGTCTAAATTGATGTAATTTTTAGCTTGCTTTTATTGTAATTTAGCGATAATTTGTAAGCGTGGGATTACACGCATAGCAACAGGATTACAAGAGTAGTAAGGCTTTACTTTTTTAAAATGCTTTAAAAGTTGTCGGTGAAGCTTTGCCGTTAATTCAATTCAGTTTACGAAGTTATATCCATGATTAAAAATAAACATGTTACAGAACCCGATGTGTTCGGTTATCAAGTGCGCATTGTAAGACGCGGCAAAGAAAGCAGTCGTTATTTCTCACATAAATTGTGGGGCAACAAAGGCAAGTCTTTGAAGGCCGCAATTACCTGGCGTGATCAAATGCTGGTCGTTTTAAAGGGCAGTAAAACACGCTTCCTTAAGCCGCCCAAGAATAAAACCACGACAGGTGTCACTGGCGTGTCCAGAACCATCAAATATGATCACCGTAAAGATAAAAGTTATCTGTGCTACACCGTATTTTGGGTAAGTAATGGCAAATCCAGAAATAAAACCTTTCAGGTTGGCAATGTAGAAAAAGTCACAGCAGATGATGAATTGCATGCATTTCGTACGGCCCGTCTGTTCAGAAGCTGCTATGAGTATGCAATTGATAATGACATTCCATTTTACGATAACAAATTTGTTGGTTGGAAAAAAAACCGGTTTTATGATGACGAGAATTTAAACGCAGTATAAGTGTATTTGATCCTGATAACAAAAGCGAAGGTTTCACGTTAGATAATGGTAGCCGATCCATCGGTCTTTTGTGAAAACACATATCCTGGGTAGCCCTCAGTAATTAGTTGGCTTACCGAGCAGAAGTCTTCATTTGCGCTGCTAAAGTTCGATGCGGATACCCAGTTCAATGACACGCTCGATGGGAATTTTGAAAAATTCTATCGCACTTGAAGCATTGTGGAATAAAAACCTGAATAAGGGTCTGCGCCATTGAGGCATGGGGCTTTTTTTCCGGAAAGAGATGCGTTCACTGCCGATAAAAAACGATGTCTGCTTGAAATCGATGTTTAGTCCTTCCTGTACGCACTGCTCTAAAGATTGTCTGACATCAGGACTTTGATGAAAACCATAATAAAGCTTAACCCGGTAAAAATTGTTATTTTTACCAAATGCGCGAACTTTGAGCCGGTGCTCCACATCAACGTATGGCACATCTTTAGTGACAATGGTCAATACAACAATTTGTTCATGCAGCACATGGTTATGCTCAAAATTGTGTAAAAATACCTGTGGTACACCATGCACGCTTTTAGCCAGATAAATGGCTGAACCTTTAACGGTTACTGCCTGATGACTTGTTATCTTATCTTCCAAGTCCTCAAATAGCACACGTCTTTCATTCATATATTCTGCCAACAATTCACGACCTCTAATCCAGGTGGTCATGATCAAAAACAACACAACACCCACCATTACCGGCAACCAGCCGCCTTCGGGTATTTTCAAGCTATTGGAAAGAAAAAATAACAGATCGAACGTCAAAAAGATGGAGAGAAAACCGATACTGGTGGCTCTATTCCATTTCCACAGTTCCTGAATCACGATAAATGCCAATATCGTCGTTGAAATCATGGTGCCGGTTACCGCCAGTCCATAAGCGGAAGCCAGCGCCGATGACGATTTAAAACTCAGCACCAGGATAAATACCGCAACCATCAACAGCCAGTTCACGGCAGGAATATAGATCTGCCCCATTTCGTCGCCGGAGGTATGGAGAATGTTCATCCGTGGCGAGTAGCCAAGTTGAATAGCCTGCCTGGTCAGGGAAAAGGCACCGGAAATAACCGATTGTGAGGCAATGACGGTTGCCAGCGTCGACAGGATTAACAAGGGATACAGCGCCCATGTCGGCGCCATCAAATAGAACGGGTTTTCTATCGCTTCAGGATGGCTGAGCAACAACGCACCTTGACCGAAGTAATTGAGCAGCAAAGCCGGAAATACAAAGCTGAACCAGGCATAGCGTATCGGTTTTAAACCGAAATGACCCATGTCTGCATACAGGGCTTCGGCACCGGTGATCGTTAACACGACCGCCCCCATGATTAAAAAGCCTTTCCAGCCCAGTTCAATCAACACATGTACAGCGTAATAGGGATTGATAGCCATTAATACGCCTGGTTGTTGAATAATGTTGACCGTTCCCATGATAGCCAACACCACGAACCAGATACACATGATCGGCGAAAACAGCTTGCCCATTGTCTCTGTGCCCCTGGCTTGTAAAAGAAATAGCCCCAACAATACCGTAATAGTCACCGGTAAAACATAATGTTCTAGTTTGGGGGCAATGATTTGCAGCCCTTCAACAGCGCTGAGCACCGAAATGGCAGGTGTAATAATACTGTCACCGTAGAACAGTACTGCTCCGATCAGACCGGTGGTAATGATGAACCGGGCTTTCTGCGGATTAAATTTGGCGCTTTGTAAGGCCAAAGCCAGCAAAGCCATGATTCCGCCTTCGCCCTTGTTGTCGGCCCGCATGATGAAAATCGCGTATTTGGTAGCAACAACCAGTGTCAGCGACCAAAAAATCAACGAAAGTACCCCGAGAACATGGGTTGTGTCCGTGGTTAATCCGCCATGGAAGACTTCCTTGACGGCATATAACGGGCTGGTGCCGATATCGCCGAACACGACACCGACGGCACCGAGGGTTAATCCGGCTAAATGTTGTTTGGAATGATTCTGTGGGCTTGTCGACATGGTAAATATTGAATTAAGTGAAAAAATTATGGGCTTAACGCGTTAAAGGCTGTCTAATGCAGCTCATAACTCAACGGATAAACCCTTCCAATTTGTATGATATAGCTACCAGAAAAGCGGCAACAAGGCCGATGGTCATTAGGCCTACACCCCAGAAAAAATACTGAAACATCAAATCATCGCCATCATACATCCTTTTATGCCGGACAATAATCCAATAACTGACTATGAAGGAGGTAATGGTAGGCACCTGCAACATTGGACTGAAGAAACGATCCCAGGGATCATTCGGTAAGTCTCGATAAAATAATGCCAATGCTAAGAAAAACGAGGCGACTCCAAAAGAAAGGGCGACCTGAAATATCCAATAATACCTGATCCTATCTAGGGCGGCTTGGGGTATCCAAGCTCCGCAACTGCATTGTCGCGCTGTTCCTAATCGTCCAGTGCTGTAATGTTCCTTGCCGCACTTCGGACAGAAACAGCGGTCAAATCGAATCATCTAGTTTTTTCCTCGTGCAGTCGGTAACTTTCGTCAGCATCACTCCTCGGCAGTATTTTATAGAACCAAAATACGGATTAAAAAACCGGTCAAACTTTTATTAACGCAGTGTTATACCCAGTGCAAAATTTCGAATTGCAAATACCAGAAACCAAAAGAACCGAGGAAGTTGGCCAGTACTGCCGGCAGAAAACGTAAGTGGGTGGCGAAAGTATAGCTTTTGTCGATGGACATGGCCATGACTCCCGCCGATGAACCCACCACGGTCAAGCTGCCGCCGATGCCTACCATCATGGCGTTCAGCATCCATTGATCAATGCCTAAGTTGGGATTTGCCATAATCGCCGCTGCTTCGAGCAGGTTATTGTCGATACAGCTGGATACCAGGCCTAAAATAAAATTCACCCAGGTCGGCGGCAGCGTTTCGTACAGCTGGCGCACATAAGACAGCCAGCCGACATGGTTGAGGGCCGCCATGCCAGTGATAATGCCGATGTAATACATTAAAGTTGCCCATTCGACTTTTTGTAACTGAACGTCAAGGTTAATCTCAACATTACACAACTTTGTCTTTAACACCCAAATATACATCACCACCAAACCCAAACCGCTACCCAGCGCGAATTCAATATCGACATGTAGCACCATGTTCAGTATCACTGCGCCGATAATAGCGAAGGCGCAAACGAAGGTAAGACTGAGCCCACCGGGTTTGATGCCTTCAGCTGCTGTGTTGGGGTTAAGCAATGTGTTGGAGTCGAGTTTTTTCAGGTAGAACAGATCCAGTACCAAAGCGCTAAGAAACCAGCCGAAAATCGCTGCCGGAAATAACATCAGCAAGTCCGTCATGGCGACTTTGTCAGCCAAAATCACCATCAAGCTGGTCGAAGTACCGATAAACCAAACGCCGCTGTTAGACGAGATAATGGTATTGCACAACACCAGGTGGGTATACCGCGGATTTGCTGAAACGTTGCTGATGGATTTACCGAAAATCATGGTGGTGGTTAAGCTGCTGATGAAGGGGCTCAACAGTGCGCTCAATAATCCCATCACCCAGAACAGCCCCCTCGCTCCCAATCCCCTATTCATTAACGCTTGGTTCATGGCAAAGAAGACGTTGCGTTCGTTGAGAATCTCAACAATCATCCACATGAACGCCATAAAGGCGATCAACCCGAACAGTGATTCTTTGGTTGCTGCCTGCATGGCAATCAAGGGTTTGAATCGCTCAGGATCGTCGCCGCTAAACCAATAATAAATACCAATGATAGCTACCGTGGACATCATCATCAAAGCGGGTTTGAATTTGTCCATCGCCAACTGGACTTCGAAGATGATCATTGCCAGGCCGATAACGAATACGCTCAGTACGATAAGCCCAACGGGTGAAAAAGGAATGATAGGGGTAGGCATAGGGGGGTTTCTACAAAAAGTCTAAAAGTGAGTATTTTAATAAACACCCAGTCTGTGAGGGCGATACCACCGCCCCCCATATACATCGATTAAACTAGATCGGAAGAGCACACGTCTG
>JAQTLI010000139.1 GCA_028714995.1 Methylobacter sp.
CCCGGTCGTTGCGGTCGTACTGGAGTTGATGGGCGTAGCGGTAGGCGTCGGGCAGCTGAAGCAGGTTGCCTCTTGCGTGATATAGCGCCTGGGTTTTGTTGCCGTGGCTGGCGGTGCAATGGGTCAGCTGGCCTAAGGCGTTGTAGCGATAGAAGCGCTGCTTGCCGGCGGTATCGGTGTCGCTCTTGACCAGGCCGAGCGGGTCGTACTCGGTGCCGCTGGTGAGGCTTTCCACGCCTGCATGGTTGGTGTTGAGCAAAGTTTCACTGGTGGGCCGTTCGCGCTGATCCAGGCGTTTTTTCTGGGTAAAGGTGGGATAGTTGATTTCGGTGGGCATCGACAGCGAACCCAGCGTCCCGATGGCTGTTCCGTCGGGGATGTTGTAGCCGAACCGGATTTGATTGCCGAGCGCGTCGCTGAATTGGGTCAGGCGCTGGAAGTTGTCGAACTCGACGTGCACCGTTCGGCCATCCTCGTCGGTGACCGACGTGGGCAGTCCGTTGTTGTCGTATTGCTGCTTGGCGATGCCACCCACCGGGTTGGTGATCTGTGAAAGACGATTCATCGCATCATAGGCCGCCGCAATCTGCTTGCCGCGCGCATCAGTCATACCGGTCAGGTTGCCGACCTTGTCGTAGGCATAGGCCGTTATGCGTCCCATGGCATCGGTCACTTTGACGAGATTGCCTTTGGCATCGACTTCAAAATGGGTCGTCTTATCGAGCGGATCAGTATAACTGATCAGATTGCCGGCGCGATCGAAGACATACTGCCGAACACCTCCTTCGGGGTCGGTGGTCTTACTGACTTGGCCTTGTGAATCGTATTCGATGAGCCAGGTGGCATCGGGTGTGATAGTGCCGTTGCTTTCTGTGCGACCTTTACGGGTGATTTGCATGGTCTGCCCCAGGCTGTTGACCTGGTATTCGGTGATACGTTGATCCGGTGTGCCTACTGCCTCGGTTTTTTTCAGCAGGTTGGTCTTGGCATCGTAAATGTATTGTGTTTTTATGCCGGCTTCATCGACGGTCTCTGTTATCCGCTGGTTTTGGGCGGAATAGCTCTTTCGCCTGTTGGCTCCGTCCGGGTAATCGATGCGGGTGATCTGCTCGAATTCATTGCGGGTCAGCACTGTCTTGAAGCCACGCGCATTGGTATGCGTCTCGGTGCGGGCGGCGGTGTCGTAAATGACTTCATCGTCGGTGCGGCCGTTGGTGATTTTTCTGACCAGTTTGCCGCTATTGTCATAGATGGTGTCGTCTACCCGCCGTCCGGCTGCCGTGGCTGGACCAGTTACTTTAGCGTTATATTGCTGGTTGACATCGTCGAATCCATAAGCGTAATCGGTCACTCCGCCGTCGGTTGCGATACGTTGGGAAACCGAGCTGCCGGTGTAGGCGATCTGCTCAACATGGCCCTCTGGGTCGGTGATGGAGATGATATAGCCCTGCGCGTCATAGCCGTAACTGGTGATATTGCCGCGTATGTCCGTGACTTTGGCCAGACGATTATTGGCATCATACTGGTAAGTCACCGTACGGGCAGGCAAATCCAGGTTATTGCCGGAAATCGGGAAATCGCTGACACCGGTCAGCAGCTCACCGGTATAATGGAATGCCATCAAGACATGGCCATTGCCATCCACGACACCTCGCAAAATGCCGTTGCTGTCACGGGCCAGCCAGGTGGTATTGTTGTTATGGTCGCCATAAGCCACGACCTGTCCTCGCAGGTTGTAGTCTATCCAGTCGCCTTCCCTATGCGTCCAGCGAAAGCCTTTGGGGATATCAACCGGGGCAATCGTGACAGTGCCGGTCGCCAGTTGTGCGTCAAGGTTTTCAGAAGCAGACGGGAGCAAGCCCTTGACCGGTCGCATATCCAATACTGTACTGTTGTCGTATACAAAGTGCCCGTTTTGGCCGACATAGAGTTCACTTTGCCGACGGATGCCTTCCAGGTTACCCACACCTATGGCAGAAGCTAGACAGCCCCCGGCAGTGCCGGCATCCACTACCGCAAGTGTTGGGTAGTCGGCCGTGACATCACTCATCATCTGGTTGAAGGGTTCGGAGCTGATGGCTGATACAGGTCCAGTCGTTACCAAGCTGTCTGTATTATCGACCGAAATCCATTGCCATGTTCCGTTGGGCTGGGGAACCCGACTACAGGTGGGGTTGGTCCAGGACTGGGCAAGGCTTTCCCAATGGGAATTAAATTTCCAATGATGGCCATCCCACCAGCGCAGCCAACGCACTTTGCCGCTTGTGCTTTCCAGTATCAGGTCATTCGCCTTGATATTGGCGTAGCCATTGGGCATGGAAACCGACAAGCCGCTCCCTATTCCTTCGGCACGCACACTGCCCATCGCCGTCAGCAAAACTACCGCAACGAGTATAAGGAGCGCTCTACATTGTTCAGACAGGCTCTTTACTATTTGTTGATTCATTTTAATTCCCAAGTCGGCATTGCTTTCAAGGCGTTTATGAGCATTGTGAACCTCCGCCTTTAGGCGTTTTCTTGCAATCGCGCGAGGTTCCCGGCAGTGGATTTCCTATAGTCCCGCCGCCACCGAAGCCACCGCCACTGCCGCCGCCTCCGCCTCCAAAGCCACCACCAATTCCGGAACCAGCCGGGCAAGAGCTATTGCTTCCAGAGAACCAGTATGTCGATGCTCCACCAGTCGATTCAGTACCATTGGCGCATACGTAGTCATAATCCACTTTGAGAGAATTGCTGTAGTTATAACACCCTCCACCAGATGCCGTAGCGGCAGAAGCCGTTGAATCCAGGGATTGCAGAGCTACTACCCGGTAAGGAATGGTCAAGCGTTGCTTGGCTTCCAGTGTAGAAGGGACATCCACCAGGAATTCATACCGGAAGAAGCCATCGCTGGCAGGTAATTGTTGGGTGACGTGGTCGGCACGGACGAGGCCATAATTGGTCAAGGTCAATTCACCGAAGTATACGTCGCCGACACCCATCTTGGGCAGGTTGATACTGGCAGGCTGAATGACCACCACAGGTGCCGGCACGTCCGTTTCGAAGGTTGCATACAGGGTAATGTCGTAACGATCATCAATGGTAATTTCTTTTACGCTCCATTCCACCGAGATCAGGTTATATTTCAAGAATACCGGCTGGTTAAAGGTAATGTCGGGCTTGACCAACAAGCGTCCGCCTATCTCCTCGTGGTTGATCGCCTTGGCACGGAACTGGTAGCGGCCTGCAGGCAAGTCCTTGAATAGGGCCTCACCTAGGCTATCTGTGACGAGTTCCTGGGTAACAGTCGACACATCCTCGTTTTGTACGGTGATGGTGGAGCCGGCAAGTCCTTGAATCAGATTTCCATTTTTGTCCACGGTAGCGGTATAGATATCTGAAGCCTTAAACAACAAGTTGCCTTGGCCACTTTGGGTGACGCTCACGAACACGTTAAGGCTCTGCTGGGTAATATTGTCCCCGGAAACTACCAGTTTGAATTTATACACCCCGTCCGTTGTTCCCTCCGGTGGATTAAAAGACAAGTCAATGGTTCTTTTATCGCCCACAGCCAGTGTTCCATTGGCCTGAGTTAGGATACTAGCCCAGTTTGGCACAGTATCGCCATTTGAATTGGTGAGTTGAAAGCTAAGGTTTTGCGCTTCTTGTATTCCTTTGTTCTGAACGATGATCGACTCAATTTGACTGCCTCCAGAAGCCATTCCGGTTTCCACAAAACTAGGCGTACTGGTCAAGAAGGGTTTGGCTTCAGTCAAAGTATAATCCACCTTGACCTGTCCTATAGGTGAGCTTTGATGCTCATCGCTTAGGACATTCAGGATCAGGCTGCCCGAAAGTTGCGCAGTGCTGTCGGCAGTGAATACCACTGGCAATTCGGTACTCTGCTTATCTGCTACATTGACCGGCGATGGCAGTTGTACGTTGATTCCAGTAGGCAACTGACCTGTTGCCTGGCTGGCGGCATCAAACGTCAACTTCAGGTTGGTGGCCACCGAACCCGGCCCTGCTTTTGCAGTAAACGGTAGGGTGTACGGCAAGTTCTTCGGGAGATCCAGCTTAAACGGACTTGGGCCAACCGTGACGCGGTTGATACTGAAGGTTTTCTGTTCAGGCCGGTCAGTGACATCTGGATGCACGACGCTGACTTTATACAAGCCCGAGTCGATGAATGTTGGCGTGAAGGTGTAGGTATATTTTCCAGTGCTATCCGTCAATACGCTGAACACCCGCTCGAAGCCTTGCTGGTTAAACACCACCTTGAGACGGCTGTTGGGTAACGGTGTATTAGTGTTCCGATCCAATGCGCGTCCCTTTATGACTATATCCTGGTCGCCAAAGGAACTGGTTGGAGTGACATCGGTGACTTCACCAAAATAGGCAGTGTCGACCAGTGAGACGGTTTTTTCAGAACCACTCCCCGGAATCACGACTTCATCGTCTTTTCCAGTATGGTATCGAAGCTTATCGACTTCCAGCTTGACCTTAACGTTGGTCAGGCTGGTCGCGGGCACGTTAAGCGCGAACTCATCGGAGACATAGCTGGCTCCGGCAGGAATGCGGGCGACGGTCTGGCCGTTCGCAAGCGAAACCACATTGGCGCCCAACCCCTGCTTGTAGGGCTGCATAGCCAGCACATTACCATCGTCGTCAAGAATCTTGAAGCGCAATTCGGTGGATTCGGCTTGACCGTTCTGCGTCGCGGTCAGTAGTTCGACCTCGGTGTCGGTAGTGTTTTCGATGGTGAGTTTCAACTTGCCTGTGGCGCCCCGGGTAAAGTCATAGGTAGACATGCCGACCACCAGACTGCCCTCGGTGACATCGATAGCCTGGTCGTGAGACAGCGTCACCAGCTCACCTTCATTGGGGGCTATTTCGACACGGACTTGTGCCATCCCCGTATCAGGAAGCCCGGCATAACCGCCCACCACGACCGGAACCAGGAGGGTCTCACCGGCACCAACGTTAACGGATTGGGACGGATGATCTTTAAACTGGGTAGCCGACTTATCGATGGGTAATCGAACCACGACATGCAAATTATTGAGTGGACTGCTCGAATGGTTGACAACCCTCATCTGGAGCTGGTTCATAACGCCGCGTTGAATCGGCAGGCCGCTGGCGATAGTCGCTGTCACACTGGGCAGCAACAGGCTGCGCGGCATCTCGACGCCGTTGGCATCCATAGAGGACACAGTGTAAAGGCGATCGCCGCCGTTATAGCCGGTATCGGTGAAACTCAAGGTCGTGATCGGATTCGGCGTCAGCAGTGCTTTGGGGAGGTTCGTGCCCGTAGCGACATAGACCTGATACGCCGTAACATCGCCATTCGGAGCAGTCCAGCCAACGGTGGGCAAGCCGTCGCCGCCGATCCGATCGATCTTCAATTGGGATACCGGCAACAGGCTGGCATTGAGGTAAGCCGAATCGGACAGGTTTGACTCGTTACCGGCCGCATCCAATGCAGTGACAGCATATGCGCCTTCGGTCGCGGATGGAGCGACATCGGTCGCCGTCATTTCCTTAATGCCAGTCTTAATCGGCATCAAGCCGTCAACGCTGGTAAGGCTGGCGCCGGCTGAGCGATAAAGATTATAACTGGCGACAGTCCCTTGCAAAGGCGCTTGCCATTCGGCCACGATGCCTTGTCCAGTCAGCCGTAATGCGAGATTCTGCGGCGATGCTGGCGGGGTTGCACTCGCCACTACCGTTACCGGCAAACTCTGGCCGGAAATCGCTTCCTCACCATTGGCTTTGCGTACTGAAGCGACTGCATATTGATAAGTTCCATCCTGAGGCGTTTGATCGAGATAATTGGTACCGGATGCGCGTGTCAGCGCTTGCAGTTCTGGCTGGTCAGGAGCCTGGCGGTAAAGCTGGTAACTCTCGGCCTGACCAACCGCCTGCCAGGTCAGCTTGACCTTGCCGCCGGGCTGGGCTTTCGCCGTAAATTCGGATGGCACATCCAGCGGCGGCAGACTGCCTTGATAAACCTGGAAGCGATTGCTTGCCAGAATATTGGTTGATACGTTATCCAGATCATCGATAGCCTGGAAGCTGAAGGTCAACGTTTCTGGGCTACCTGCACCGGCATCGGAGGGCAGGATGAAGCTGCCGGTCCAGATGGTTGGATTGACTGGCGCAAGTTCGGTCAAAAGGATCGGGGTTCTTCCGGTTCCCGACAATAAAGTGCTCACCTGCGGCGGTGCCTTGGGCGGTTTGTTAAAGCTGAGCGTCGCCTCTACCGTTTGGGGCTTGTCATTATTAATGGGCGACACCGGATTCAGGGCAATGCCGTAAAGCGCAGGACCAGCTGTGTCGAGATTAAGAGTTGCGCCACCATCGATTTCGGTGCCCCGGTTTCCGACGGCATCCCGCGCAGAGAACAAGGTATTGGCGAGGCCGGAAGGCGTTTTGGCGCCTACCTCAAAACTCCCTGCATAGGTCGTATTATCGGTTTGCGCTAAAACGATAGCTATGGGCACGCCCCCTTGCGGAACCACGGAAAGGAACGGCGCACTCGGCAACGCTTCACTGGTCATCAGCAGCACGTTAACTTGCCCCTGGCCTATGCGGCCGGTGGCGGGGTTGCTCTTGCCGAGCGGCCTATAGACAATGGACAGGGCGCGCGGCGCGCGGTGCTATCCGACACTACCTGCGCAAAGTTGCTGGGCGTCGAAGGCGTGCCTGCTGCATTGACCGCAACGACACGGTAAACCCAGGAACCATCCTGCGGTGGTAAATCATCGAAACTGGTAACTGTCAGCGTGCTGGTGTTCACGTTGATGGCTTCGGTGATTGAATCAAACGCCGTTGCGGAACGGTAGAGGTCATAACCCACGGCGTTAGGGTCGGTCGAGCGAGTCCATACCAAACGTACCTTACCGGCAGCCTGGGCCGTTGCGGTGAGTCTGCCGGGGCTTGAGGGAATAGTTTGATCCAGAGTGACGAGCACGACAGCGGAGGCAGGGCCAGTCCCGTACTGATCCGTAGCCGTCGCCTGGATTTGATTACTGCCAGTGGTCAACGTGACCGACGTAGTGAAATGTCCGTCACTGCCTGCGACAATCACAGGCCCTGTCGCCTTGGCGTTGACGAAGAGTTGCACATCACTTCCCGGTTGGGCTGTACCGGAAACAGCAATTGTTGCCGTGTGTGAACTGGACCCGCTGACCGGTTGACTTAGCACCGGGGCTG
>JAQTLI010000140.1 GCA_028714995.1 Methylobacter sp.
GCCGCGTTTGCGGTGACGGTGACCAATCCGGGCACTCAACCCAGGATGGCATTAAGCGCAATCCTGGAAGCCGAGCAAATTTTCAGCCTGGCTGCCGATGAAAGCAAGACATTGACGTTGTATGGAGTTACGCGGAAAAGGGGATGGCAGAGGATTGGAACCGTGACCTTGGCCAGTTGTGTTCAATTGGGTGTGTTTCGTGCCTGGTCGCCGCTCAGGTTCGACAGCAAGGTATTGGTTTACCCAAAACCCAGCGCCTTTTCATTGCCGTTTCCGGTCAGCGAAGGTCAACATCCATCAGGGCAGCGACACACCGTTCGCTCCGGCCGTGATGATTTCGAAGGCATTCGCTGTTATCAGGCCGGCGACCCGCTCCGGCAGATTCACTGGAAAGCCTATGCCAAAGGCCAGGGTTTGTTCAGCAAGCAGTACGCAACCGATGTGGACAGCACGGAGCTGTGGCTAGATTACGAGAAAACACCCGGTGCCAATATCGAAGAACGGCTCAGTCAGCTATGCCGCTGGGTTATCGATGCCGAAAATGCCGGTTTGCGCTATGGCTTGCTGATTCCAGGCAGAAAAATTGCGCCTGATGGTGGAATAAGGCATTACGCCACCTGTTTAGAAGCATTGACGCTGTTTTAAGGCTATGGCTAATGAACTTAATCCACGGGTTTTGCTTATGCTGTTAACCTCAGTCGGCCTGATTACCCTGCCGCATATCGGCCATATTCCTTTGGCACTGTCGGTCCTGTTTTTTGGATTGCTGTTCTGGCGATTACTGGGGATTTGGCGACCACGTTACCTGCCGAATGGTAGGGTCATTTTTGCGCTGACCCTCCTTGGCATCGGTTTTCTGTATAGCCGTCACCTCGGAGTATGGGGCAGGGACGCCGGAACGGCGTTGTTTGTTGTGGCCTTGGGTCTCAAGTTGCTGGAACTGAACAAAAAACGTGATGTGTATCTGGTCAGTTATCTGGCTTTTATCGTTGCCGCGTCACAGTTTCTTTATCAGCAAAATATTGTTATGGCCGGTTACAGCCTGCTGGTTTGCTGTGTTTTATTGGCTGCCCTGGTGGCTATCAACAGGGACCAGCCACAAACCAAAGCATCATTACGCACTGCCGCGACGATTATGATCCAGGCGCTGCCGATAGCGGCTATCATCTTTGTCCTGTTCCCAAGAGTGCATCCGCCGGCATGGCTGCTGATGAGTAACAATAACCCGGCGAAATCAGGGTTGAGCGAGACGTTGGAGCCTGGATCGATTAACAAACTTGCGTTGTCGACACAACTGGCGTTCCGGGTTAAATTTAACGGCGAGCCGCCGCCAACGAATCAGCTTTACTGGCGCGGCCCGGTCTTTTCTTATACCGACGGCACTATCTGGCACATGTCACAAAATGATTATGTTGTGCATTACCAGGACAAACCGACATTTTCCGGGAAAGCCTATCAATACAACTTGTTGCTGGAGCCGCAAAGCCGTAACTGGGTTTACGCACTGGACATGCCGGCCCAGTTTGATGCTTCTTTGCAACGCAACAGCAACTACCAACTCACCAGTCAAACTAAACCAGGCGAAGCGGCTGAATTTTCGGTGGTTTCTTACCCGCAATACAATACCGGTTACATTACCAAAACCGAATACCGGGAAAACCTGCAACTGCCGGGTGCGCCTTCCGAACGAGTCGTCGATCTGGTTAAGCAGTTGCATGGTTTTGAGGATAAGCCCGAGCTGTTTATTAAACAATTGCTGGAATTTTTTCGACGTCATCATTTTAGCTACAGCTTGCAGCCACCGTTGATAGAAAACAGTCCGGTTGAGACCTTTTTGTTTGAAACCCGGAGCGGATTTTGCGAACTCTATGCGACGTCGTTTGTTTACCTGATGCGGGTTGCCGAAATTCCGGCGCGTGTAGTGGGTGGCTATCAGGGCGGAGAATTCAATGTGCTCGGCCAGTTTCTGGAAGTCAGGCAGACCAATGCCCATGCCTGGGCTGAGGTCTGGCTGGAAGGCAAGGGCTGGGTCAGGGTGGATCCCACTACCGCTATTGCGCCTGACCGGGTTGAGCAGGGTATCAATGTCGAAAGGCAGGCTGAAACCGGTGCCGTCGGCTTGACACCGACAGATGTCAATCAACGGGGTAACCCATTCGGATTAAAACAGGCTGCACAACTCTGGAATAACGTGGATTACCACTGGCAACGCTGGATTGTCAGATATGGCGGTGAGCATCAGTCTTTGCTGTTATCAACCTTTGGTATAGGCAGCCTGATTGAGATCGTATTTTGGGTGGTTGCTTCAATGGGTCTGGCGATGCTGTTATTGGGCTGTTTTTTGTTAAAAACTCGGCGTAAACCGGAAGACCCTTCGCTAGTATTGTATAGGCAGTTTTGCCAAAAAATGGCAAAGGCTGGTTTGGTTATCAGGTTGGGCGAAGGCGCTAATGACTTTGCTGTCAGGGCCAAAGAAGAAAAACCGGAGATTGGCGGTCTTATTGATGAGATTACCCGGATTTTCGTCAGGCTACGCTACCAGAGCTATCCTTCGGAACATGATTTAAAGTTGCTTAAAAAACGAATTAACATTTTGTTAGATTCAACTCAGAAGTGTGATTAACTTAGCGAAAATGAGTAAGTCTGGCTGATATAGTTTCAAACTTTTATATCTGATTAGGCAATACTTTACCAAAAATAGTGGTTTTGAGAACATAACCGATGACGATGCCGTAATGAATAAGCTCAATCATTGCCCTCGAAAAACACTTAACTTAAAACACCGCATAGGGTATTTTTTGATGAGCCTTTGCAAAAAGATTACTTGTTCCCTTCAGGGCCGCGACCGCTCCTGCCGTCTTGCGGCAATTCCCCCGGTGAGTTATGCAGGAATTACCGAGCAGCGGAGGCTTTGCCAGTTTGCAGGATTTTCTAATGTGACTTGTCTAGATAGTTATTCCCTACAGGAGAGCATCCTGTTTACCCGGATCATACCCGATAACGTTATTGCCAGGCCCTTTGATGCGCTAGTGTTGGCAGGACAGGTGCGGTACATTTTGGATCCCCATCATGACTGAACCAGTTGATTTTGTTGTCCAGTTTCCAGCTTTACGTTTGTGGTTTCTGTTGTATCTGAAGTTGTTATGTCAAAGGAAGAGGCCGCACTGATGCCCGAGCAAGTTGATCGTATTCGCGTTGTGTTGATCATGAATGACGAGGCTGGCTGTGTGTGGTCTGTACTGGAACAGGCGGGTTATCAGGTTGAAGTGTTCCATGACCTTGCTACCTTCAGTAGAACCTGCCAGGAGCGGGAGCTGCCTAATGCGGTGATTGTGGACATGAGCTTTCCTGTAGTCGACGATGAGGGCGCACGCATCATCTCCGAACTGAAACAGAACTGCATCAACAGCCTGCCGGTAATCTTTCTTGCTGAGTGGCAGGATATTGAAGCGAAGCTTGCCGCTTACAGAGCAGGCGCTACCCGTTATCTGACTAAACCGTTAGATCATGATGCATTTATGCGGGTGCTTTTCGCTTCGGTGGTGCTAACACCTACGGAACCTTACCGTGTGCTGCTGGTGGACGACGATCTCGAGCAACTGAAAGTCTGCAGTCATATTCTGAGACACGCCGGCATGACTGTGCGGGAAGTCAATGATCCCTTGCTGGTGCCTGATTTGCTGGAGGATTTTGCAGTTGAGGTACTGGTGCTGGATATGGTTATGCCGCAATGTTCCGGTCCGGAACTGGCGGCCGTCTTGCGCGATGATGAACGGTATGCCCAGACTCCGGTTATTTACCTGTCAGCGGAAGCGGACATTTCCCAGCAATCGGTGGCTCTGGAATGCGGTGGTGGCTATTTCCTGACTAAGCCGGTGGCGTCTCATTATCTGGTTTCGGCGGTCATGCTACACGCACAGCGTTACCGTCATGACCGTGAACAGGCCGAGGAAATGCGCGCCACACTCTATGAGCGGGAACGCCAGCAGCAAGCTCTGGATGTCCACGCCATTGTCAGTATGACAGATGTTGCCGGTATCCTCACCTACGTTAATGACAGGTTTTGCGAGATCAGCGGCTATAGCCGGAAGGAACTGCTGGGTCAAAATCATCGCATCGTTAAATCAGGTGAGCATTTGCCTGAATTCTTCGCAGAAATGTGGCGCACTATTTCCCAGGGTAATATCTGGCGCGGGGAGCTTTGCAATCGGCGCAAAGATGGCAGCCGGTACTGGGTCGAAACCAGTATTGTGCCTTTTCTGGATGGCAATGGGCAACCCTATCAGTATGTTTCTATCCGCACTGACATATCCCGCATCAAGGAAGCCGAACTGCGTCTGCGTCTACTGGAGCGCGCTATGGAGGCCAGTGCCAGCAGCATCAGCATAGCGGATGCCTGCAAGTTCGATATGCCGCTGATTTATGTCAATCCCGCCTTCGAACGTGTCACCGGATATAGTCGCGATGAAGTAATCGGACGTAACTGTCGCTTTTTGCATGGCAAAGAGGTTGATCAACCGGGCCTGGATGAGATTCGTGCGGTGTTGCGCGAGGGGCGCGCCGGAGAGGCTCTGTTACACAACTACCGCAAGGATGGTACGCCGTTCTGGAACGATATGCGCATAGCGCCGGTGCATGACGCACAGGAGCGCCTTACTCATTTCATCGGCATCTCCGATGATGTCACCGAGCGTCGCCGGATTGGTGACGCGCTACGCGAAAGCGAAGCGCGTCTGCGGCGTAGTCAGCTTTACGCTAAAATAGGCAGTTGGGATTGGAATATTCAGACAGGCAAAATTCTCGTTTCGGAGAATTTCGGTCCTCTGTTCGGCCAACCAGAGGGCATGACGGAAGTAACCTACGATAGTTTTCTTGCCGTTGTGTATCCGGATGACCGGGAGGCATTGAGTAACGCGCTTCAAGCCAGCGTGGAACGGGGTATTGATTACAATGTCGAATACCGTTGCTTGTGGCCGGATGATACGTTGCATTGGATACAGTGTAGTGGGGACGTGGTGCGTGCCGCGGATGGTGCGCCTCTGAATATGCTGGGCGTGGTGCAGGATATTACCAAGCGCAAGCTTGCAGAGCTGGCATTGGAGGAAAATCGCATACGCCTGGAAGAGTCTCAAAACCTGGCGAAGCTGGGTAATTGGGAGACTGACTTTTCAACCGGCGAAATCCGTTGGGCGGACGAAATCTACCGTATTTTTGGTCAGGACCCTGCAACATTTACGCCGAGTGTCAAAGCCTTTTTACGCGCAGTGCATCCTGACGATATAGAGTTGGTGCGTGCAAATGAGCGGCGAGCTGCGGAAACCGGCATTCATAACGTGTTTCATCGCATTATTCGTCCTGACGGTGAAATACGCCATGTGCACGAGCTGGCAAGACTCGAGCGTAACGCGGACGGCCAGCGGGTGCGCCTGATTGGTACCGTGCAGGACGTGACCGAATTGAAGCAGGCTGAGCAGGCGCTGATAGCAACCCGCGACGAGGCAGAGCGCGCCAACAACGCTAAGTCCGAGTTTCTCTCCAGCATGTCGCATGAGCTGCGCACCCCGATGAACGCTATTTTGGGCTTTGGACAATTGCTGGAAATGGATACTGAGCTCAACGAGGATCAGACTGACTGTGTCAGCGAGATACTCAAGGCTGGCCGGCATCTATTGACCCTCATTAATGAAGTGCTGGATCTGTCCAAGATTGAGTCGGGCAATATCGAACTGACAATCGAGCCGTTGGCTTGCGCCGAGTTGGTTGGGGAATGTTTGGCGCTGGTCAGTCCTCTCGCTCAAGGGCGGGGTATTACGATGAATAATGGCGGGCTTGGTGGTTTGATGATATGTGCCGATCGTACCCGACTCAAGCAGGTGCTGTTGAATCTGCTTTCCAACGCCATTAAATATAATAGTCCACAGGGTAATGTGTGGATTCGTGCTTCCGCGCACGCCGGCTTGGTGAGACTGGAGGTATCGGATACCGGTTCCGGAATTTCGGTCGAGCGGCAACAGGAGCTTTTTCAGCCATTTTCTCGGTTGGGTGCAGATGACACTGATATTGAGGGCACGGGCATCGGTCTGACCATCAGTCAACGATTGATCGAGATGATGGGCTGCAAGATAGGAGTGGAGAGTAAGGAAAATTGTGGCAGCACTTTCTGGATCGAGCTGCCGGAATACGCTGCAACGACCACTACCCAGAGCGATGGTAGGGAATACGCGCCGACAGATGAAGTTAGATCGTAAGGCGAAAGTCGGTATACTGTACTCTATGATTGAGGATAATCCGGCGAATCTCAGGCTGGTCTCCCCGATTCTGAACAAACACCCGCAGTTGCGGTTGATTACGGCGCACACCGCTGAATTCGGACTGGAGCTGACCTCTGCACATCATCCTGATCTGATACTGCTCGACATTAACCTGCCGGACATGGATGGCTATCAAATGTTAAGCATGTTACGCTCCCAAGACTGGGCGAAATGACGTCAGTGATAGCCGTTAGCGCCAACGCCATGCCTCGCGATATTGAACATGGTAAAGAGAAGGGCTTTGTTGATTACATCACCAAGCCTATAAACGTGACACGCTTTTTTGCAGCGGTGAATGAGCTGTTTGAATCCAAGAAAGATTAAGTTGTGAAAAAACACCATAAGATTCTTATTGCACTGGTGCTACTGGTCACACTATTTATTGCAGCACTCATGGCGTGGCGGCATTATTCTGTTGTTGCCCCTAGTATCAGGATTGGCGTACTGCACTCGCTTACCGGCACTATGGCGGTGAGCGAAAAGCCGCTGGTGGATGCGATGCGCCTGGCTGTGGAAGAGGTTAACGTTCAGGGCGGGCTGCTAGGTCGTCCGGTGGAAATGGTGGTGGCTGATGGAAAATCCGACCCGAACGTTTTTGCCGCCGAAGCGGAGCGGTTGATTGAAAAAGAGAAAGTCAGCGTCCTGTTTGGCTGCTGGACCTCAGCCTGCCGCAAGGCAGTGAAGACAGTGGTCGAAAAGCATCAGCATCTGCTGTTTTATCCCTTGCAGTACGAAGGCATGGAACAGTCCCCCAACATCATTTATACGGGAGCCGCACCCAACCAGCAGATCATTCCGGCCGTAAACTGGGCGCTGGCGCAACTGGGCAAGCGTGTTTATCTGGTAGGGTCGGATTATGTGTTCCCGCGTATGG
>JAQTLI010000141.1 GCA_028714995.1 Methylobacter sp.
AGAAATGCCAGTAAGAACTTTATCTTTAACAACCAATGGAGCAGATGTATTGGTCATGCCCAATTTAGGGTCGCCGTTTTGTACGCTCCAGATGCGTTTACCAGTTTTAGCGTCTAAAGCTGTTAGAACGGTATCAGATTGTTGCAGGAAGATTTTGCCATCGCCATAAGCTAAGCCGCGGTTGACAGTGTCACAGCACATAACAGGAATAGTTACATCAGCATCTTGAGTTGGTGTGAACTCCCAGATTACAGATTGAGTTTTTTGGTCAATCGCGTAAACAGTGTTAGGGAAAGGCGTGTGGATGTAAAGAACATCATTTACAACCAATGGTCCGCCTTCGTGGCCACGTAGGACACCTGTAGAAAAAGACCATGCTGGTTGTAGATTTTTTACGTTAGTAGCATTGATTTCACTTAGCTTGCTGTAACGGGTACCTGCATAGTCGCCGCCCCACGTTGCCCAGTTAGCTGGGTTCTGGGTTAGTTTTTCAACATCGCTGTTAGCAGTTGAAACCGCTGGTGCAGCTAATATAGCAGCTACACTGGAAGCAAGTAGCCAACTTTTCAAAGGCTTCTTCATATATATTTCTCCTGGCATCCTGTTAATTTGACAGAACTATGATTATGTTTTTAATACTAATATTAGTTTTAGGGTGATTTTTCATGTTTTATGGATACAGGAAATTTTCACTCTAGGAGCCTAAATTTAATGATTTTGCCTCAAAAGTCAACTTTTATAGGCAGTGGCAAGAAGTGGGTGCTATAGTGATTTGATAGAAACAGCGGGTTTGCAGCGGGTGATGCCAGTTTATTTTGGCATGTAAAGTTACATGATATGGTATTGCCTGAGGTGATGGGGAGGGATATGAATTTAATGACGTTCCCTTTGTTTTTTATTATTGATGTTATCAAAAGAAAATAGATTATATGGATTCAATTTGATAGGTGCTGTTGCGCCAGCATAGTATTTCGGCTGCATCCTTTGTCCAGGCAGCAAGTACAAAGCGTTGGGCAGGCTGGCCATTTATTTCAAAGTCATGAATGGCCGGGCGATGAGTATGTCCATGAATTAAGCGCAAACAGTGGTGTTCGCGCATAACATTAATTACGGTGCCTTGATTAACATCCATGATTTCCTGAGTCTTGTTGCGTTTATGGAAGTAGCTGCGAAATCGGTACCAGCGCGCCATTACCAAGCGGATTATCAATGGTTTTGATAGCACATAGTGCCGCCATTCCGGCGTATGTGATTTGGTGCGAAACGCCTGATAAGGCAGGTCATCGCTACACAGCAGATCGCCGTGCGTGAGCAAAGTAGGCGTACCCAGTAAATCGATTACGAGATAATCATCGATAAGTGTAACTCCAGTGTCTTCACAAAACTTGTTGCCTAGCAGGAAGTCACGGTTGCCTTGTTGCAAATAGACTTTTGTACCTGAATTTGTCAGATGCTTGAGTTGTTTCCGGATTTTATTGTTAGGTGGAGTAGGGTCGTCGTCGCCTATCCAGGCATCGAAAAGATCACCCAGTATATAAACAGCGGCGGCTTTTGGCGCTCTATCCTTGAGGAATGAAAGAAATCGACGAGTGATTTCAGGTTTTTCCAGTGAGATATGCAGGTCTGAAATAAACAGAATTTCTTTGTTCAATGGGTGCTCAGTTGGCAGTTGTTTGGATGGGCTATTGAAACGCGCGAGGCACAAGCTTTTTCTGCTTCGCACCTCGCGTTTTACGCTTATTTTACGACTTCTGCTTTTTCGATAACGATGTTTGTTTTAGGCACATCCTGATGTCCGCCACGGTTGCCTGTAGGTTGTTTAGCCATTTCATCGACAATATCCATGCCTTCAATAACTTCTCCAAATACAGCGTATCCCCAGCCACTAGGTGTGGGACTGGTATAATTTAGGAATGCATTATCCTTATAATTGATAAAGAATTGAGCTGTTGCAGAATCAGGAACGTTGGTGCGAGCCATGGCCAGCGTGCCACGTTTGTTTGGCAGACCGTTATCGGCTTCATTTTTGATAGCGCCATGGACGGCTTTTTGGTTGAAATCAGTGTCAAAACCACCGCCTTGCGCCATGAATCCTGGAATTATGCGATGGAAAATAGTGCCGTTGTAAAAGCCTTCATTAACATAAGTTAGAAAATTTGCAGATGAAATAGGCGCTTTTTCAGTATTCAGCTGAATAATGATTTCACCCAGATTGGTTGTTAATTTAACTTTTGTTTGTGTGTCAGACATTTTGTTTTCCGTTGCAAATGAGAGTGTTGTGGTTAAAAACAGCATCATAGAAAGCATGAGGATGCGCATGATTTTTCCTTGTATAGAGATGCAAAAGACGAATTCTATGTGTTTTTGTCTTGAAAGAGAAGCATGCGCTTGGTAGATTGTGCCGTTTTGTTTCTAACTGACCTCGATTTATCGGTAACCTTGTTACTATAGTGGCCGTTGTGTGCAAATATTGCGTAACTGTATAATTTAAATAACTATGTTAAAAATATATAACACCCTGACTCGGAAAAAAGAACTGTTTCAGCCACTGGAAGCAGGCAAAGTCGGCATGTATGTCTGTGGCATGACGGTTTATGATTATTGTCATATCGGCCATGCCCGCGTCATGGTGGTGTTCGACACGGTAGCGCGTTATTTGCGCTATAAGAAATATGACCTGACCTACGTGCGCAACATTACCGATATTGATGACAAAATTATCCAGCGGGCTATCGAAAACGGTGAAGAATTCGGCAAGTTAACCGAACGTTTTATCGACGCCATGCACGAAGATGAGCGAGCGCTGGCTGTTTTGCCGCCAGACCTTGAGCCGAGAGCAACGCAGTCTATCCCCGATATTATCGCCATGATTGAAGCTTTAATAAATAAAGGGCTGGCTTATGTTGGCACGAATGGCGATGTGTTTTATTCCGTGACCAAGTTTAAAAACTACGGTCAATTATCCGGTAAGAATCTGGACGATCTGCAAGCCGGAGAGCGGGTCGATGTTGATCTGGCAAAGCGCAATCCGATGGATTTTGTGTTGTGGAAGATGGCCAAAGCCAATGAACCAGCATGGGAATCGCCCTGGGGTTTAGGTCGTCCCGGTTGGCATATAGAATGTTCGGCGATGTCTACCTGTTGTCTGGGTAATCATTTTGATATTCACGGCGGCGGCATGGATTTGCAGTTTCCGCACCATGAAAATGAGATTGCCCAGTCAGAAGGTGCGACCGGCGAGAAGTTTGTCAACGTGTGGATGCATAACGGCTTTGTGCGTATCAATGAAGAAAAAATGTCCAAGTCGTTGGGTAACTTCTTTACCGTGCGTGAAGTGCTGGAGCGCTATCGACCGGAAATCATACGTTTTTTTATTCTTTCCAGCCATTACCGCAGTCCTTTGAATTATTCGGATGAACAATTGAATGACTCAGCAGCCGGATTAACACGGTTTTATACTGCATTACGCGGCGTAAGCATGAAGGAAAAGGAAGATAACTTTGATCTGGGCATGAATGAGGTCTCTTTTGAAAAAGCAATGGATGATGATTTCAACACTCCTAAAGCGATAGCGGTATTATTTGATTTAGTCACAGGAATTAATAAAGCAAAAAAAGAAAATAATCCTGAAAAAGCCTCGGCATTGGCAGCTAATTTAAAGCATTTAGGCGGTTTGCTGGGAATTTTGCAGGATGATCCTGAAGCGTTTTTGAAGGGCGTATCCCATACAGCAGACGCTAAAACCGGAGCTCTTGAGATTGAACAACAAATTCAATCTCGAATAGATGCTCGAATAGAGGCAAAAAAATCTAAAAACTGGGCTTTGGCCGATCAAATCCGCGATGAATTGAAACAGCAGGGCGTAATTTTGGAAGATGCACCTGATGGCACAACCAGTTGGCGGCGCGAATAGCCTTCTAAATAACAGAAGTGTGTAGGCAGGGTTAGCGTAACCCGACAACCGTAGCTAAATTGATAACAGAGAAGTTACAGCATGAGTGAAATAAAAGATAAATCAATTCAGGTCTTCCTTGATGAATTGGCCAGTAAATCGCCTACACCGGGTGGTGGTAGTGCAGCAGCAGTCATGGGTGCACAGGCAGCTGCTTTAGTCAGCATGGTTTGTAATCTGACTATCGGAAAACCTAAGTATATTGAGGTCGAAGCTGAAATGCAGGCGTTGCTGGAAAAATCGGAAGCCCTGCGTGAAAAACTGACCGGCATGATTAAAGCGGATGTCGATGTGTTTGATCGCTTAATGGCTACCTACGGTTTGCCAAAAGAAAGTGATGAAGAAAAAGCAGCCCGTAGCGAGGCGATTCAGGCAGTATTAAAAGAAGCTACAGCTGTTCCTTTGGATTGCGCGCGCGCGTGTGCTGAAACCATTGCGTTAAGCCGAATTGCCGCAGAAAAAGGTAATGTTGGCGTTATCAGTGATGCAGGTGTTGCGGTAATGGCAAGTTACGGTGCATTGAAAAGTGCCGCTTTAAATGTCTATATTAATGCAGGTGGCCTAAAAGATAGAATATTTGCCGAGGCAAAGCTGGCTGAACTGGAGACGATTCTGAATGGCGTTGATGTGGCTACAGAAGAAGTTTATCAAATCGTAAAGGCCAAACTGTAAGCATCAACGATGAGACGATTATTTTGAGAAATAATCATGTTAAAACAAAAAAGAGTTGACGATACGGAGACGCATCGTTATCATAGACAGCTCTTCAAGGGTGGTTGAAAAACAAGCCATTAACAGGAGATTGTCGGGGTATAGCGCAGTTTGGTAGCGCGCCTGCTTTGGGAGCAGGATGTCGGGAGTTCGAATCTCTCTACCCCGACCAATTTAGCGCTTGTAGCTCAACCGGATAGAGCACCGGCCTTCTAAGCCGGGGGTCGCAGGTTCGAGTCCTGCCAAGCGCACCATCGTATTACCATCATTATGGTGAGCGTAGCTCAGTCGGTAGAGCCCCGGATTGTGATTCCGGTTGTCGTGGGTTCGAGCCCCATCGTTCACCCCATTAAATCAAGCAGTTAAACGTTGTTTACATCAGCAGCATTTTTACCTGCAATCGATTTTACAAATTTTTAATTTCCAGCAAACTTGGCTAAATGTTCAGGCGCCAAGTGGGCGTATCGCTGTATCATCTTATAACTTGCCAAATCGCCCAATTCTTTCAGAATATCAAGTGGTGTTCCATTTTGCACATGCCAGCTTGCCTAAGTATGGCGTAAATCATACTACCTAAACCGTTCAATGCCAGCATGTTTTAGTGCTTTGAGTACGGCTACAACATCATCATTTAACAATACACCAATCGCTTTTGCAGTCTTGGCTTGGTCAGGACGAATCCAGGCGGCAGCATGTCGTTGCATGTCAATTTGCTGTCATGTCAGTTGCAGGACATTGGATTCTCTTAAGCCCGTTGTCAAGATAAACCGTACTATTGCTCCTAAGTGTGCCGCAAGTTTTGTTATCAATCGTACTGGGGTTAACCAACGTATTCTGACGTTGGTTTTCTTGGATACACTAATATGTGGTTTGGTTTCCAGTCATTGCCATTCCTTCACAGCTTAATTCAGAATGGTATTGATCACAGGTGACATGATTCATTCTGGTTTTGCGTACACCTTCTTTGAGTGGGGCACCAATAATCGATTCGATAATGGTCTTGTCAATACTATGCAAATACTTGTTGTCTAGGTGTTGTGCAATTCAGCGCAGCATGGTTTTATTATCATTAATGCTGTTTTATCTGCTTTTTGCAAGTATCTGACGACGTCTTCCTGCCAAATATAAGTTTGTTTTTCGCCTTCTTCGAGTTGGGCTCAGTTTTTTGCTTTAACTTTATCTGCTATTTTTTGTGCCTTGGTTTTGTCAGTGGTGCCGGTAGACTCGGTATATTGCTGTGCCACTAAATTATAGATTTGTAATACCAGATTTCGTTACGTTTAAAGGTCATTGAGTTTCTCACTTTTTGTGCAGCTATCCGGTTGCTGTTAAAAAGCGTAAACGCACCGTTGCGATTTCGTGACGTATGGATGAAACTTTTATCAAAATCAAAGGTGAATGGGGTTACCTGGATCGAGTTGTCGATAAATTTGGCGATACCATTGATTTCATGCTCTCCGAACGTAGGGATGAAGAGGCTGCTACAGTTTTCTTCAAGCAGACTATCAACTCTAACGGGCTGCCCGAAAAAGTTGTGATGGATAAAATGGTTCTAATTATGCTGGGTTGGAGAATATTAATATCTTGCTGATGCTTGCTCTTGCTGTTTTCTGAACTATATTTAAATATTATTGGTCAAATACTTGAATAACTTGGTTCAACAGGAGCACCGTTTCATTAAGAAAAACACAAACCAATGATGAATTTCAAAGCCTTTCATTCGGCAATGGCAACCATTGATGGAATTGAAACCGCTCATATGATTCGAAAGGGATAGCTGTCTGATGATATATATCCGCCTATAAGCAGTTTATGGCTTAAGCAGAATAATTTTGTCTGTGAGATAGGTGTGATTTGAACTCATTCAATATTGGTGGCAGAACCCCAGATTTATTACCCCCTCCTTTGTCATCAAACTGTCATTAACCTAACTTAAGATATCGATGCTTAATACCAAAAACCGAGATTATGAACTAGCTAATCACATAGTGCCTTTAAGGACAGAGACAACCACAATCATGGAACAAAATAATCTTCAGCCTGAAAACACGGGCAAACACGACCTCCGTCAGTTGCAGGTGGCTCTGTTAGGATTTGAAGCCGCGAATGAAGAAAGGCTGACCCGAGTTTTTCATATTGAGCGGAATGATGATGAATGTAAGTATATTGCTGCAAACCCCTCTAATCAAGCGTGCAGCGATATTCTTATGGTTAATTATGATAACCCTGTGGCGCTGCAGGAAAAAGACATGATTCTGGGCGCTCATCCGCAAGCGCAAGTGGTTGCGGTAAGCCGGGGGCCTTTACATGAAGCGCCAGTCCATCATATACGCGGAATGCTGATTGCTGCCAGAGTTTTAAGCGTACTTGATAAAGTTTCAGTCGAGCCGCGTTCCGAAACGGATTCAGTTCAGTCACAAGTGGCTGCCGAATCAATGTTGCAACCGGTTGCAGAAAAGCCCGCATCACAAGATCAGGTTATCGTTACGAAAAAGTTGGCGG
>JAQTLI010000142.1 GCA_028714995.1 Methylobacter sp.
AAAAAGCGCGGCTGATTTTTGCTACACCTGACCCTGAGCTGGTTGTTCCTCCTAGCCCTTATCCGGTTTGTTAT
The DNA here is from genome assembly GCA_028714995.1 of Methylobacter sp. Lineage (GTDB taxonomy): Bacteria > Pseudomonadota > Gammaproteobacteria > Methylococcales > Methylomonadaceae > Methylobacter_A. Next base: position 75 of record JAQTLI010000142.1, read on the forward strand.
CAGCTCGAGGGAACCAGTTATCTGATCTGCAATCATGCCAATGTATTTTCCCGCGACAGTCTTGATATAGGCACTCGTTTTTTTCTCCAGCATCTCCCAGGCAGGCAGGATGCCTGCGACATTATTGATCTGGGTTGCGGTAATGGCTTGGTCGGTTTAATTGCAGCTGAACGTAATCCGGCTGCGACCGTGCATTTTGTCGACGAGTCTTTTATGGCAGTGGCATCGGCCAAGGACAATTTTCATCGTGCTTTTGGGCAACAGCGCGAGGCGACTTTTCAAGTCGGTGACGGGTTGACGGATTTTGAATCGGCATCAGCAGACATGATTTTATGCAATCCACCGTTTCATCAGCAGAATACAGTGGGCGATCAGATTGCCGACAGCATGTTTAAGCAGTCACGAAGGGTATTGCGAAAAGATGGCGAGTTAAGGGTCATTGGCAATCGGCATCTGCCTTATCACCTCAGCCTTGACCGTCTTTTTGGTGCACATTCGGTGGTCGCAGCCAACTCGAAGTTTGTTATCTTGAAGGCTCGCGTGAATAATTAGATGGTTGGTGTGCACAGAATTTTAGACAAAAAAACTCCCAGTGCATGAGCGCCGGGAGTGAGATCAAACAGAATTTACTGTTTGTATTGCAATACCAGGAGATGGTAAAAACATTAGCCGTGCAGTTTGCGACTTAAAACCATATTGCTGAATATAGCTGCTGATGCAAACACAACAGTTGAAACAATAAATTCGCCGGAAATAAAACCAAAAATACCAATGATAAACATCAGGCCTATTAGAATATCTCTTTGAAAATCAGTCATTTTAAAGATCCTTTAATGCTTTGTGAGTAAGAAATAAGTAGATTGAGACATACTATACATGTGTATCTATTTGTTGACAATATTCGTAATTATTAATTAATAGTTTCCTTGTTGGATACAATTAATTTTTTGTTGCTACAAAATTCCAGATATTACGAGCCAGTCCATGTATAAACGTAGCGTCTGCACTGATATGAGCTTTCTAAACGTCAACTGTCCTTAATCGACTTCTTTTTGCGCCAGATTAGGTAGGTGCAATAGTCGTTGTATCACCCACATTAGGGAAATTGCCGTGGTGATCGAGATCGTTGCAGTGATGGCCATTTGTAAGGGCACCTAGTCAATATAAAAGTGTAATGCATTGCTGAATGTCCAAATTAGTCAATAAATGGGATTTAAGTTATCCACATTTTCTATGGATAACTTTGTGTATAAGTTGAAACTAAATGCCTTAACTAGCCACTATGTAAGACTTTTTGTTAGATTGGCCAAATTGTGTTCTGGTTAATTAGATTAAATAGAAATATCAATAACTATCAATTGGTTATAAAAATAAATAGGTGTTGTGGGTGTTTTTTTAAATGAGTAAAATCAGCTTTTCGGCTATGTTATTGAATAACGATAAATATTGTGTGTACTTGTGGAAAAATGAACTTTGAGAAATTGTTGTCAAGCTCTATTTCTTGGAAATAAGCAGGAATAGTCCATAGTTCTTTCGATAAAGAAAATTGAATGACGAGGATGTAAATAGAGTTGGCGTGAAATCTCAAAAACCAAATGCGAGGTCATTGATTTTCGGGGTGGAAGAGATGTTGTAAAGAGGGGCGACCGGCAAGCAGGTCGCCCAGATAGCTCAGCTATATTTCTGCGCTCTTTTGGGGTAGCGGGTATAAGTCCATTTAATTATTTCATTGAATGAAATAACGCAGTAAATCAACTTATTACAAAACTTATTTTGCCGTGTTATGGCTGAAAGCTGTGAGTAATGAGGAGAATAGCGGGCTTTGTACCGTTAATGTTTCAATGGCGTCTGCCATTTTTGCCGGCGGTGGTATCTTCAAATTTAACTTTCAAAGGCTTTCCGCAATATAGATTGCCGTCTAGTGCTGCTATTGCGGCTCTTGCTTCATGACCTTCCATTCCGATAAAACCGAAACCTCGGCATTTGCCGCTGAATATATCAGAAATAAGTTGAATGGAGCGGACTTTGCCATATTCGGAAAATAAAGCTTGAACAGTTTCTTCAGTGGCTTCGCTAGGTAAGTTTCCTACAAAAATTCGTTTCAAAAGACATGTCCTAAATTCAGGGGGTGAGTTGATCGACCGGGCTAGCCGGGTTATGCCACAACCCTCACTTTTTGGGAGGGTTGTGTATCAGAGGTGCGTAAGATTAAGCTGCGCTTACTTGTGATGCTTGTGGACCCTTAGGTCCTGATTCTACTTCGTATTTAACTGCTTGGCCTTCAGCCAGTGTGCGGTAACCACCATCGCTTGCGATTGCAGAAAAGTGTACAAACACATCTGCGCTACCATCGCTAGGCGAAATAAAACCAAAACCTTTAGACTCGTTAAACCACTTAACAGTACCTGTTGCCATATAAATTACCTCAATAAATCAATGAAAATGTTTGATTGCAAATCATGCAGGGCAATTTTAAGGAGAAAAGCGAATGGAATTTCTGAAAAGTGCTGAATAACATGCAAAACTTAAGTTAAAGTCTCACGTCTATACGCGAGTACTATCTACTTACTGTTGCATTATAGAGACTAATTCCTAGTATAGCCATCTAAAGTTTGGACGGTGCAAATAATAAGGTTAAGTTTATTAATCATTAAAGTGTTGATCATGGTCTCTACGATTGTGATTGTCGCCATCGTGATTGCCATGATGGCGGTTGTTTTCGTTGTCCAAGCGATGTTTAAAGTTATGATCACCCCAGTTATTATCCCTTCGGTTGTCATGTGGGCGGTATCCGTAACGTTCTCTTACGTCTTGTTGATATTGCGGTCTCAAGTAATTGTTGTCCCGACGGGGAGTGGCATTGTATTGGTCGTGATGGTGGTGAGGAAAATTTCCTCTATCCCAATCATAGCCATTATCATAATGTCCGGATGTTCCGCCATAATAGTTTCTTTGCATAACGGTATATCCGCTACCATAAGACCCGGTATCAGGATAGTAGGAATGTTGCTGGGGATAATGAGCGCACGCATTCAGCAGTAACACCAAGCTAACGAGTAGTGATTTTCCAGTTATCGAATTCATTCTTATAGCCCGTGATAGTTAACCCGGACTAAAGAATAGACGAAATATACTGAATGCTAAATGAATCGAAAATAACAAGTGTTAGTCATACTGACATCATAAAAACGTTTAAAGGAATACGATGAAACACAAAGTAATTGATGCACGCATTACACCAGAAGGTCGTTTGGATGTTTTGTCCAAGGCCGAAGTAACCAAACTTCTAGATACCAGTCAGGGCGGACTCTATCGAATATTTCGTAACTGCTCACTTGCGGTTTTGAATTGTGGTAGCGCTATGGATGATGGGAAGGAGTTGCTGGAACGTTATCCTGATTTTGAAATTCGTGTTGTTCAGGAAGAGCGCGGCATCAAGCTGGAGGTTAAAAACGCCCCGGCTCATGCCTTTGTTGACGGAAAGATGATTAAAGGGATCAATGAGCATCTGTTTGCGGTGTTGCGCGACATTATCTACGTTAGTGACGAGATCAATGATAATCCAAAATTTGATATGGAAACATCGAGCGGCGTTACTAATGCGGTTTTCCATATCATGCGCAATGCCAACATTCTGCGTCCGATGACTGATCCAAAACTGGTAGTTTGCTGGGGTGGACACTCAATAAACCGCAAGGAATATGAATATACTAAGCAGGTTGGGCACGAAATGGGACTGCGCGGTTTGGATATTTGTACCGGCTGCGGGCCGGGGGCGATGAAAGGGCCGATGAAGGGCGCTACCATCGGGCATTCCAAACAGCGAATTAAACACGGACAATATCTGGGCATATCCGAACCCGGCATTATTGCGGCCGAATCGCCTAATCCGATTGTCAATGAACTTGTTATCCTGCCGGATATTGAAAAACGCCTGGAGGCCTTTGTGCGCACAGGTCATGGCATTGTGGTGTTTCCCGGTGGCGCGGGTACGGCGGAAGAAATTCTTTATCTTTTGGGTATCCTGCTGCATCCTGATAACAAGAACATGCCGTTTCCCCTGATATTCTCAGGTCCTGACAGTTCAGAGGATTACTTTAAGGAGATCGACCAATTTATTGCCGGCACCTTGGGTAAAGAGGCACAGCAACGTTACCAGATCATTATTGATGATCCCGTTCTGGTTGCCCGCGAAATGCTGGCGGGAATCAAACAGGTGCGTGAATTTCGTAAAGAAAAGGGCGATGCCTATTATTTCAACTGGTCGCTAAAAATCGACCAGGTATTCCAAAAGCCATTTATACCCACGCATGAAAACATGAGAAATCTAGCCTTGCACAAGAACCAGGATACTCACTTGCTTGCCGCCGATTTGCGCCGCGTGTTCTCCGGCATAGTGGCGGGTAACGTAAAAGACGCGGGGATTCGCGCCATCGAACAATATGGACATTTCGAAATCTGCGGCGATGCAAGCATCATGGCACTTATGGATTCATTGTTGGCTTCATTTGTTGAACAACATCGTATGAAATTGCCAGGGAAAAAGTATTTGCCCTGTTACCGCATCATCAAATAAAGCGCACGCTCTTTGCCTACATAATCCACATGGATGTGGTGAATGCAGATATTGCATAGCGCTAGGGATGCCGAGTAGCAGGGTAAAGCTTACCGCTCCAGCTCACGCACCTTACCTACATCCATGTAGGCAATGCAGGAGCAATTACCGAGGAGCAAACATTTGTCCATGCAGGCAATGTGTGATGCATTGGGCGATAATTAAAGCGGCCCAAGTTTTTGCGTTTTCTTTTAACCAGAACCAGCCGATAATAGTGACATTGTTAATTCAACCACGAGAAAAAAATGAGCAACGTATTTAGTTTCACAGGCACAGTCGGCAGAGATGCAGAAGTCAGGTATTTGCCTTCCGGCCAGGCGGTATTGAATGTCACCGTAGCAAACAACATCGGATTTGGCGACAAACAGCAAACCTTATGGGTCAGGGTAGCTGTATGGGGTAAGCGCGCAGAAGGATCGCTGAAAGATTATCTGAAAAAAGGCCAGCAGGTGTTTGTATCGGGTGAGCTGACGCAGCGTGAATATCAGGCGAATGACGGCACGACCAAAGCCAGTCTGGAACTTAACGCCAATATTCTTGATCTGGTTGGCGGCCAAGGCAGAAGAAGCGAGCCTGGCCAGCAACCGCAACAAAGCTATCAGCAGGCGCCCGCCCAGCAAGGCGCCAGCCATGATAATTTCGATGCACCGTATGATGACGACATCCCGTTCTAGAGGACACCTTGCACTAATTATGTAAAGAATATAAATAAGCCTCTGTTATAAGAGGCTTTTTTGTTTGTATTGAGGAATTTTTTGTAAAGTTTATATTTGATTGTTAAAAAGCGTCCACGCTTTTTAACATTTATGAATATTTGCGACAAAACCGATCTTTCACCATGAAAGGACTCTAGTGACTTTTCTCCCATTGCAAGAACAGTGTTATGATCAATTTTTGATTTATTCAACAATGCCTTGACTTAGTAACAAACAAGAAACCATGAACACCCTGGAATGCCGCCACACCCAGCACCGAGCCAAAGATGTTAGCTACAGCGTCATAAAATGAAAACTGCCGAGTCGAAGTAAACCAATATTGACAATATTCGAACAAAACGCCAATCAGACTAGCGGCCACAACTACCATGAACGTCATCGCTAGTGAACGTCTCCGCTTAATGAAAGCCGACATCAGTAAAACCGACAATAAGCCATACGCGACTGCATGATCGAGCAGATCCCAGGCTATAAATCCTATTGCCTGCTCTGGATTGGGGCGCAGCCAAGGGTTCAAGCTTAAAAAACCTAAAACGACGAGATAGAATAATAACAACCACCACCACTTAAATAACACGCTTATGACCTCCATTAAGGAACGAAAACAATCTATATTGGGTTCTGTCGCATTTAATAATCATGTGTATCAGTTCGACACCCGCCAACACTTTTTTGGTTGAACGAGGATTTAAAGTTGAGCAACAGTATAGTCACAGGCTTGACAGCAGTATGATCCAGTTCTCAGACTAACCGAATTCGCTGTCCGATAGTTAATGCGACGGAACCCTTAGGAGGCATCCAGTTTGTAGCCGTATCCTCGCACTGTCTTGAGAAGCTTTAGATCATAATTGTCATCGATTTTTTTTCTCAACTGACGAATATAGACATCCACCACATTGGTCAATGGATCGGTGCTGTAGCCCCATACTTGTTCCAGTATCCGGGTACGGCTTAACACCTTGCCAGGCATACGCATAAGGCATTCCAGTAAGGCAAATTCTTTCGGCGTTAGGTCGATTAGCGTTTCTCCACGCCTCACTTCATGAGTTTCCCCATTCAATATGAGGTCGGCTATCTGCAATTCTTTGGTTTCCGGTTTGGTCTCGCCGCCACGACGACGCATCAGTACCTCGATACGGGCGAGCAGTTCCTCAAATGCGAAAGGCTTGGTCATATAGTCATCGGCGCCCGAGCGCAAACCGGTCACCTTATCCTGGACAGTGTCTCTGGCCGTCAACATTAGAATCGGAGTGTGGACGCCATTGCTACGCAAGTGCTCGCAAACCTGTTGGCCATTGAGATCAGGCAAGCCCAGATCCAGAATGATGACCTGAAATTTACCCTCGGTGCCCAGCGCTATGGCCTCCAGTCCATTTCGGGCCACCTCTACGATATAGCCATCGGCCTTCAGCCCCCGCTGAACAAAATTGACAATTCGCTCATCGTCTTCGACCAACAGAACTCGCATATATCCGATCCCCATTAGATTATTGTATGTAAGTTATTTCTCATTTATCTGACTGTCATCCTGTTCTACCGAAATCAGCGGAAGTGTTGCCGTGAATATCGAACCTGAGTTTTCGATGCTGGTCACCGTGATGCGTCCGCCGTGCGCCTTCATGATCGACTTGGCCATCGGTAAGCCTAGGCCCCTGCCATCGTCACGAGATTGCAGGGCATTCTGGCTACGGAAGTGGCGGTCGAAAATACGCTCCAAATCCTGGGCGGGTAT
>JAQTLI010000143.1 GCA_028714995.1 Methylobacter sp.
GAACGGTGGTGGTATTGAATTAATTCACTTTTTCCGTTCGTGGTGAACCCATCGAACCACAAACATGGTTTTTTGCCAGTCTCTCTCCCAACCGCCGAATTTTGATGTGCGGAAAGTATAAATCAGCACCATGAATTTTTCGGGTATCAGCATCAGGACCCCTGTGTCTGTCGCTAGTGTATGAAAGCTATTGCCAGGGTGCGCGTTAAATAACCGCGAGGTTCGGAATGGAACGGAGAACGAAGGCTATACCTGATTAGCAATACCTTATATTGCGATAAGACCTATTTAATCACTAATTACTACAAATTCAAATTCGATAATGATGTTGCGGTTGCAAGCTCAAACCCTCGGAATTGTCCTAATACTTGTAGACACTGCCGGAGGAGTCTGGGCTTACATCCCTAAACACCCTACTTATTTATATAATAAAATACCAGAAGCCAATTTATTGGTAGCTCATCGTGAAAGTTGCCGCGGCATTGACAGCACCCGGTTTGAGGGCTCCTCCGGCTCGATAGTATTGAACTGTCAGCGGGATATCGTTGGTGCTTGCCGAGGAGCCAACCAGCCACTGGTTTGAGGTGCCAGCCACCGCCGAATCCGGCCCGAAAGAGACTGGATTGCCGTCACTTTTAAGTATCCGCAACTTGACACCCGCCGCGGTTGACGAGGGTCCCAACGATAACAGCGATGTTGTATTATTAGGTTTAGTCGCATCGGTCAACGTCACATAAACATTGGCGCCGCTCTGGCAATTCAGTCCAATATCAAATCGAGTATCGCCACTGGTTTGACCCACCGAACTTAGCGAAGTGATGGAAACATTTGGCAAGGTTACACTGACCGATGATGTCGTCACGCTGCACGTAATCGGCGTGACTGTATTGTTGCTGAACTGAGTGTTCAGGTTCTGCTGAGCCGGCTGACCGACGAGCCAGAGACAGCCCAAGCTGCCGGTAACATTCACGTGCACAAGCGGCATACTGGAGAGCGTTTGACCTGAGGCAACCGGCCCGGTCACGACCAAATGGGCCTCAATGCCGGGCAGCGATACAGACGCAGACCCAGGTGCAGGAATTCTAATTTGGGTACTCACCCCAGAAGACGTTATTAAATTTAGATTACCCTGTGTGTTGACATAGAAACTCACCCCAATGCCGTCAACCCCCGTGCTGTATATGCCCGATGAAAGCACGGTACCGACCACCGTAGATTTCTCCGTAAGTGTACAGAGAGAAAGAAGGGAAAGAAAGCCGTTGGCGGTAATGCCGACACTTGCAGTCGCGAGCGTGCTCCCGACTGCCGTGTCCCTGGACACCGAGTAAGGCCCCGCTGGAGAAAAATCTAACGTAGCTGGCGAATAACTGATTGACTGAGCATGGCACACAGTGGTCAGGACAAAGAAATTCAACAACACCCTTATCAGCCATCTGGCTACCTTACCGCTACACATTAAAAGTTTCATTTCTATATACCTTCTGTTACCGGCTTCAGCGTCGCTACTTTTAGCCGGGCATTGTTTTGCATGGATGCGGCGTCCCTGATACTGCACACCGCCTCAATTCTTAGGAACGGGCCTTCGTCCTCGCTCTTCGGCGGAAGCTGATATTCGAAGCCGCACTGTTGGTCGGTGGCGTCGCCCCACTTTGCGGTCAAGGTTCCTGCATCGGCGATGCCACGCAGGAAGATGCGGCCATCCTGTCCGGCCAGGCCAACCTCGCTGCCTTCGGCATCGAATATACTAGCGCCGAAGGGTATCGGCGAGCGGTCGGTCAGGTAGGCGGTGACCATTACCGCCCGCCCGCTGACGGTGGCAAAACGTATCATCGCGACTGTGTCGGAACGTGGTGCAATCTGCTGGCTGGTGGTTTTGAATTCCACATCCGGCTGAACGCCATCCGGATCAATGCTGACGGTATTCATACGGTAGGGCGATAGGAAAGGCAAGACCGCGTAACCGCGTCCGTCAATTCGAGTGCCGATACTATTGGTAACCCGGGCACCCTCGGCACCGGGCGCTTCGACGATGCCAATCGTGTCGCCCATCTGGTTCGCCAACGTTACACCACCCGGATGAAGAACTACGCCGCCAGTAGCGCCCAAAGACTGTTGCGAAAAGTCAGAGCCTTTGCTGGCGCTCGCCGATAGTGTAGTGTAAGGACTACGGTATCCCCCACCCGCTCCGAAGACATTTTCTCCATCGGCCTGGCTAGCCAATGCGCTGTAACTCAGTTCGTTGTTCTCGCCCGCTGTACCACTGACGATCTCCTGCTCGGTTTGGCTGGATATACTGCCCACCGTGTGTTGCGTAAAACTTGCCGTCAATCTCGGCGCCTGTGTACTACTGCCCAGTGGCAAAGAGACACTTGCCAGCACCTGGTCATCAGTGTTTCCCGTGAAGCCATCCAACTGCCGGGCAACCGAAATATTGTAATTCGGATTGATGCCAGCAAGAGTAAAAAAATTGTTGTAGCCCGCTTGAAACTGCGTGACCGTGCCAGATCGATTCCAATAGCTTGCGGTGGATCCGGCCAGGAAGACATTGCCCCAACGCTCTCCCAGATTCTGGTTAATGTTGAGTTGTAACTGGCTGCGCTGGTGATTGATCGTCAGCGGATCGGCACCGACCGCCGCCAGGTCGCGGGCGGCCAGCGCCTCGTGAAATGACCAATAACCATTCGAAGAATAGCGATAGGCGGCTAGCGTGAAGTAGGTGTGGGTATCAGACACCAGCTTGCTATAACTGACTCGCAGGCTTTGGCCGCTAGTCGCCGGGACGCCGCGAATATCCGCCTTGGCCTGGGTCAGGTCGATAGCTATCGCCCCCAGCGATGTGTTGAACGCCGCCCCCACCAGCCCCGCCATATAGCTGGAGGCAACAATGCTGCCCGCATAGCCGGTGACCAGACTATTAAAACCATACTGCAGCGTTGCCTGACCGAACTTCTCGGCACTGTTGATCTGTGTCTCGCGGACTTCCCCGACGATGGTGTTGTAGCGCCAGATTCCAGGACGCAGCAATTGGACTACGTAAGCATAAGGGACAGTAAAATTCTGCTGGCTGCCATCCGCTTCATAGACCGTGACAAGCAAATCGCCACCATAGCCGGTGGCATAAATGTCATTGATCTCAAAAGCACCCGGCGTCACTGTGGTATCCAATATCGTGTTGCCGTTCTGGCTGATCTTCACGCGCGCATTAGTTCGTGCGATACCGCGCACCGTCGGGGCGTAATTGCGCTGTGAATCCGGTCGCATGCGGTCATCGGTTCCAAGCGAAACACCGCGAAATCCAATGCTGTCGAACATCGCGCCATCCGTAAAGCTATCACCCAGGCTCAAGCGGCTTGTAATCGATGGCAGGTCGTGCAACAGGTAGGTCGCGATGTTTTGGTAAGTCGAAGGTCCGTTCGACTGCACGTTCATTGACGAGCGCTGGCGCAAATGCCAATTTTCGAAATTTAACCCGCCAGTCAGGTCGAGATGGCCATTTGATGTGGTTGATAATGGAGCTGCAGTGCGAAAGGCATTCAGGTTGTAAGATAGCGTCGCAGAAGACACGCCACCATCCCATAATTCAGGGCTGACGTAGCCGCGCGGGGTATACAGCAACGCCGCCTGTGGAACGCTTAGATCCAGCCGTAACAAAGACAGGTCGAACGACACAGCTGCATCCTTGACCATTGCGGACAGATCGGCGCAGCCACCAGCCTGCACTTTGAGAAGTTCAGCACGAGCCAATTCTGATAGTTTCTCAAAATCCAGCCCGATATGTTCAATCACCGTACGTTCGATGCAAGGCAAGGCAATATCGCTATCTGGCTGGGCAACGAAACGAACCGGGAAATGGCCCATCAATTTGCCGTTAACATGCAGATCGACAAGATACTCGCCCGGCAGCACTGGATTGCCACGCTGAAATCGGGATATATCTACCTGTTGAGCACTACCGCCGCGCAAAAATGAGGAGTTGAATTCTACCTCAGCGGGCTTTTGTGGCTCGGCGCCTGCGGAGTTTGCCATGATCATGGTCAGGGCGGTCAGCACCTTGAAAAATAAACGGCCCCGAGTAGAAAACATAGTGGAAATTTGTGGTTCGGTGCCTATGGATCTTGCTACGATCATGTTTATTAATCGGCCCAAAATTTTCACTTTTTTCAATTTTTGGCGCTATACACACCCTCATTGTCAGAAGCGTTAATTAGGAAACGATTAATGCCCGCATCAACGCGTAGCGGGCGCTTTAAACGTGCCTTTCGTAATTCCGCCGTAATCGTTGATAAAGCTGTAGTCCACTTGCAATGACCCGGCCGGTTCAACTTCCTGTTTGGACAGCTCAAATGTCCGGCTTGCAAAAGGGCTCACCATATCAGCATTGGCGCTGAGGGAGGCTCCCCCTGCGATGACTGTTACCTGGTTGAACGAGACATGATACGGAGTTGGATTGCTGACCTCCAGCCCGACCTTCCCATCCTTGGCCACTAGCTTCCAGGTCAACTGTGCAGGCGCATCAGCGGCTGTGCCAGGCAATTTGTCCGGGCGAAAGAATAACTTGATGCGGTGTTTGAAGGCGAATTCCAGCTTATTAGGCATATCCGGGGTTGCCGATTCGCGCGGGGGAATATCCAGAACGTTCAACCAGAACAGCGACTCCCGGTCGGCTGGCAGCGGCTCCTGGGTATAGAATAAACGCAGGCTCTGACCCTTGGTCGGATCGAGACGAAACAAGGGTGGCGTCAGCAAAAATGGGACTTTGTCCTCGCCGGGCTTGGCCTGAGGGTTGCCCGCATCGAGCCATGTCTGCACAAGTGACGGGGCTTCACCGTTATTGTGGACGTTGACGGTAACTTCCCGTTTTTGTCCGGGATAGACAACCCTGGTACCGTCAATGACCACTCCGGCCGTGGCAGGCGACACCAACCCCAGCGATGCCACCAATACCTTAAAAGCGAATCCAAAAAAAAACGTCAATCGTGCTAGCATTATGAAATCGTACAGTCAGTGTCTGGAAAATGGAATAGGCGCAGACCTTAGAGTATTGCGCCTGATCTACACATCAAATAAGCGCCAGCAGAAGGCGCGCTTCCCAGTAAATTACGCATCAAATCAATTATAAGTCAATGAGTAGGTCACGGGTGAACTGAAAGCACCTGCGGTTGCTGCAGCAAGAGCATAATATTGTGCGACATAGTTTAAAGTACCACTGAAAGGACTAGTACCGGTTACATCTGGTGCCTTAGCTTGAGATGTTAGGCCAGGTTTGATTTGAGTAGTAAGATTATTCGCCGGGAAAAGCTGAACCACGACATTAGTTGCGCCGCCGGCTGTTGTATTTATTAAATTGCCTGTGGCTGGGTCAACGCCAGCCCCTGACTCGAAGAATGCGTTAACAAGACTATTGTTGGTACAGCCGCTTAAATCCAAAGTAAAATGAGTTGCTCCAGCCGTTGCACCAGCCGATGCTAATTGACTGAGAGATACCGTGGGCAGGGTTACAGTCCCAGTCGAGGATGCACTGCCATTAAGCACAACCGTGCAGGTCGATCCACTCACAGCACCTGCAAAAGTAATCGTCCCATCCGACGCCTGGGCCAAACCCGGCAGCGCCAACACCGAAATCAGACCAGTCGCAGACATCATTAGTTTAAGTTTGTTTTTCATCTCTATCTCCATATCAAGTTATTGAAATTACAACTACTGTTTTTTGTTATTGTTTCTGTAATATTCCTAGGCACGTTATTTTTGCGAAAAATCTTTTCATGCATCATCTGAGCAGACTTTCAGGTCATCACGACTGCTTCCAATCCAAAAACAACGGCTTTTCCGTGTCCAATTTCAAACATACATCACTACTGTTTTTAATTGGTTACTACGTATTATTACTTATTACTGTGACGAATATAGCAGATTCATTAATCACTGACCAGAGAAAATCCCACATTATTCATAGGGATACTAACGAGGCAATTGAGAGTGTGCCGCAGGCATACAAGATGACTGCGTAGTGCATGCGGCTGTATTTGTGGATAACCTCTTCAGAAGATGGCGGTAGTAGGTCCACCGAAGTCTGCTGTCGGAAGCTCGCTTCAAACCGCCTCAAGCTGCATGTATTAAGAATGCTGGCAGTGAGCAGTGAGGATAAGTTAACTCATTAAGTTAGCAAGTAGAGTGCAGAGAGGTTTCTTTGTCGAAAGTGGATTTTTCGATCAAAAACAGTCTATAGCCAACAGGCGAGATTGTATATACGCTTTAGCCTGCCCTCCTTTAATTTTGTAACAAAAAGGCCGGATAAACCGGCCCTTTCCTTTAATCGTTTATAAATAAATTATTGCAACAGTTCGAGCGCCTTCTTTCTGGCTTTTTCTTTTGCCTTGCTCTCGGCTGCCTTGGTGGCCTCATCGGTAGATTTAGGGAGGCTTTCAACCTGTCCTTTCAGCTTTTCCGTAGCCTCGATGTCTTTCTTGGTTTTTTCCGGAACAGCTTTATTCAGCTTTTGCTTGGCCTCTTCCTTCGCTTGCTCTTTAAGTGCATCCGGCGCATTTTCAACGCTTTCTTTCAATCCTTTGGCCTTTTCCAGAATCTGGCTTTCTACTTCGGCACCTTTAACAACTTCTTTGGGAGTCGCAGGAGTAGCAGCCTCTTTGGGAGCCATAGTAGTAGCGGTATCTTTCAGAATTTGTTTGGCGGCATTTTCAAGTACGTCTTGTTCGGCCAATGCTGAACCGGATGCAAGAAAAAACGAAATCAGTAAAAGAGTTTTGTTTCGCATGGTACGTTCCTTAATCAATTGTTATCGGAGGCTAAAGAATAATGAAATAATCTGAACAGTTAATGAACCGTTTTTAAAAAGCCAAAATAAACCAAAATGTTTATTTAAATTCAAAATGAAGTATCTCTCGTATACGAAACATGACAAATCCGTATAACTCCTATAAACACCAATTTTGATGATTTGCAGGCTTTATTCGGACTTATCTAAAGCGTCTGAAAAATCAATCAGCCAGGGCTCATGAAAATACTTGGTTACGAGATAAGCACTCAGAT
>JAQTLI010000144.1 GCA_028714995.1 Methylobacter sp.
TTGTTGCGCTTCATGCAGAGCTGAAAAAGTCACCCGCAGCCTTGCACTTCCTTGAGGCACGGTCGGTGGGCGTATCGCGCTGACCAAAAAACCCGCATTCAGCAAGGCGTTGCTGATGTTTACGGCTCTTTGACTGTCGCCGATCAAAATAGGTTGTATTGCCGATGACGATGGCATCACCTGCAAGCCGAGCTGCTCAGCACCCAGCCTGAATTGCTCCGACAGTTGTTTAAGCTTGTCTCTGCGCCAGTTTTCTGCGATGACGATTTTCAAGCTTGCACTCGTCGCTTCGGCAACCGCCGCCGGTAACGCTGTGGTGTAAACATAAGTACGGGCTTTCTGGATCAAGGTTTCAACCAGCATCTCGGAACCTGCCACGAAAGCGCCAAAAGTACCCAAGCCTTTGCCCAAAGTCCCCATCAGCACCGGTACATCGTCCTGACTCAAGCCGTAATGCTGCACAATCCCGCCGCCGTTCTCGCCGATTACACCCAGTCCGTGCGCATCATCAACCATCAGCCAGGCATCATGGTTTTTTGCAGCAACAGCCAATTCCTTAAGCGGCGCAAAATCCCCATCCATGCTAAATACGCCATCGGTAACGATGAGCTTGTTGCCTGCGGCTTTTTCCAGATTTGCGCTGAGATCAGCCGCGTCGGCATGGGCATAGCGCTTAAACCTTGCTCCGGACAACAAACCGCCGTCCAACAAGGAGGCATGGTTTAACCTGTCTTCAAACACCGTATCGCCACGACCCAATAAAGCAGAGATCACGCCGATGTTTGCCATGTAACCGGTGGAAAACAATAACGCCCGGTCGCGGCCTGTAAACGCCGCCAACTCTTCTTCCAGAGCATGATGCGCCGCGCTATGCCCGCAAATCAAATGCGCCGAACCGCTGCCGACCCCATAGTGATCGACACCAGCTTTAAACGCGTTGACCACCTCAGGGTGATTGGCCAAGCCCAAATAATCATTGCTGCAAAAATTGACGATATTTCTGCCGTTAATTTTCAGGTTAACGCCCTGCGGGGATTCTATAACCCGCCTGGAACGATACAAGCCCTGCTGGGCAATATCATCAAGGTTGTCGGTCAACTGTGAAAACGCTCCATTCATCGGGCGTAGCTTGAACCGCCAGAATGCACGCCCAAGCGATCAAACAAGGCCAAATCGTGATTAGTCATGGGATTATCGGTAGTCAACAATTTATCGCCATAAAAAATCGAGTTGGCGCCTGCCAGAAAGCACAGCGCCTGCATTTCATCGCTCATATTATTGCGGCCTGCGGACAACCGCACCCGCGATTTGGGCATCATTATTCTGGCAACCGCTATGGTTCTGATAAAAATAATAGGATCAAGGGACTCCGTGCCCATTAGCGGCGTACCTTCAACCTGCACCAGCATATTGACCGGTACGCTTTCAGGATGCTTGGGCAGGTTTGCCAGCTCGATCAGCAGCTTGGCACGATCAACATCGCTCTCGCCCATACCCACGATGCCGCCGCAACACACGTTAATCCCGGCATTCCTAACCCGCTCCAGCGTATCCAGACGATCCTGATAAGTCCGCGTGGTGATGACCTCGGAATAATAATCTTCCGAAGTATCCAAATTGTGATTGTAATAATCCAGGCCGCCCTCTTTTAATCTGGCCGTTTGTGCATCCGTCAGCATGCCCAGGGTTACGCAGGTTTCCATGCCCAGCGCCTTAACACCTTGAACCATTTCCACTACCCGCTCCACATCCTTATCTTTAGGCTGGCGCCAGGCCGCCCCCATACAAAAACGCGATGCGCCTTGATCTTTTGCAAGCTGTGCCGCCTTCAAAACTGCATCAACAGACATTAACGCCTCGGGAGTCAAGTCAGAATCATAGCGCGCACTTTGCGGACAATAGCCACAGTCTTCCGAACAGGAGCCGGTTTTAATGCTTAACAGACTACTCACCTGAACTTCATTGGGATCAAAGTTCTCACGATGTATGGTCTGTGCTTTAAAGATCAAATCATTAAAAGGCAACGCATAAAGCGCTTGCACTTCGTCCAACTGCCAGTCATGGCGAATTGCAGGGTTTGCAGACATTCTGTTAAGCTCCAGTTACTGTAATACTCAAACAAAGACAATCGATAATCTTGTCAACCTGTTCAAATGAAAATGGTATACAACTGGATCAATATTATACAGGATTACCTGCTGCCGCCTACCTGCATCTTATGCGGCAACTCGGGAAGCAATTCCCGCGATATTTGCTCTTCATGCTATACGCACTTACCCAGAAATAATCTGTGCTGTTATCGATGCGCTGAAATACTGGAAACACCCACCGTCGCCCCCGTGCTTTGCGGTCGCTGCCTGAGCAGGCATCCGGCTTTTGACGAGACTTATGCACCGTTCATCCATCAAGGAGCCATCCGCCATTTGATTAGCACACTAAAATTCGGCGCTAATTACAAGAATGCACGCCTACTCGGCATGTTATTGGCTGAACACCTAAAACAAACCGCCGAACGGCCAAACTTGATTTTACCGATTCCGCTACATAAAGCCCGTTACCGCCAGCGCGGCTTCAACCAGGCCATAGAAATCGCCAGAACCGTATCCCGAGAATTACAAATCCCTTTAGACCTTACCAGCTGTCATCGGCATCGCGATACGCCCCATCAAACGGATTTATCCGCAAAAAAACGCCGTAAAAACCTGAAAAATGCTTTCTCCTTAATCAAACCAATCCCTGCTCAGCACATTGCCATACTGGACGACGTCATGACCACAGGCTCAACAGCCCACGAATTAGCGTATTTATTAAAGAAAGCCGGCGTTAGCCGGGTTGATGTTTGGGTGTGCGCCAGAGCTTGAGTTGGGAGTGTCCAGTGAGCTCTAGTGCTACGATTTTTTGGTAATATCCTGCTCCAGGATTTCACAGATTCCAGAGATTGCTCCCTGATTCTGGCGAACAAACGCCTTGCCTTTTTCAGTTAACTGTTCCCTGTATACTGGATCTACATGCAATGCGGTAATCGAACTAACTATATCGTCTTTATTCTGACATTGGATTGCCGCTTTCTCCTGCAATACTCCTTGGGCTATCTCCTTAAAATTAACCATATAAGGACCGAATAAAACCGGAACTCCAACTGCCGCAGCCTCAAGCACATTGTGCCCGCCAACAGGCACCATGCTCCCGCCAACAAACGCCGCATCTGCGGCCGCATACAGCATTTTTAACTCACCCATGGTATCAGCCAGATACACGTCGGTTTTCTGATGACAAGTCTCGCCAGAGGTGCGCATCACCACAGCAAGCTGGTGCTGTTCGCACAGTTTTTTAACCTCGCCGAAACGCTCTGGGTGCCTGGGCACTACGACTAGTAATAATTCAGGAATTTTTGGCTTTATTTCTCTATAGATTTCCAGAAATATTGCTTCTTCATCTTTATGCGTACTGGCAATCAGCCAAACAAATCTACCACCAAATAAATTGGTTTTTAACTGTAAGCCCTGCTCTATAGTTTCTCGTGGAATTTCCACATCAAACTTTATATTGCCTAGCGTTTTAACTTTTTCATGTTCAGCGCCAATAGCGATAAATCTATTGGTATCATCCTGTGTTTGCGTCGCGATCAGCTTGACTTGCACCAAGGCTGGTAAAACAAGTGAAGGAATTTTTTGATAGCCGCGAGCGGATTTTTCTGACAACCGAGCATTGATGATAAATAAAGGGATTTCATTTTTGCCGCAATGTGAAAAAATATTTGGCCAGATTTCAGTTTCCATAATAACGGCTATCTTCGGCTTAAAACACTGCATAAACCGATTGACCGCACAGGGAATGTCATAGGGCAAATAAACATGTTCTACACTTTCCTCCATAACCGCTTTAACCCGGGCAGAGCCGGTTGGCGTCGTGGTTGTAATTAACAACCTTGCATCTGGATGCTGCTTCTGTAATTGCCTGACTAACGGAAATAAAGCCTCGGCCTCGCCCACTGAAACCGCGTGAAACCAAATGACACCCTGAGCAAATTTTTTATGATAGAAAGCAAACCGTTCACCCCACCGGCATCGATATGCAGGCGCTTTAATGCCCCGCCAGAGCAATCGAACGACTATAAAGGGAATTAACAGATAAAAAAGGAGGGAGTAAAAAGCACGCATTTAGGCTTCCATCTTGATTGAATGGCTATAACCACTCTACAACAATGCTTTTATTTGATTTAAGTGGTCCCTAACCGGGTCTCACAGATACAATGATTTGCAGCCACTAACTTAATCAAATGCGATTTCAGTTACTCAACAACAAACGCGCACAAAAGAACTGGATGTCCGTCGTCAGATTGGCTAAACATAAAAAATCACCGCAACCTGATCCTGATATAAACAGGCGTATCAGGTTACGGAGATTGTGTCACTTATGCTTCAGCAACAATTTTAATCGGCATTGTTACAACAACATCTGTATGCAACATAATGTCGATTGGGTATTCACCAATTTGGCGAATAACGCCTTGAGGCAAACGAACCTGGTGCTTTTCAACTGCACCGCCCGCTTCGACAATGGCATCTGCGATGTTCTGCGTGCCCACTGAACCGAACAATTTGCCTTCATCACCCGCTTTGTGAGCAATGACAATTTGAAGCTTACTCAGTTCATTTGCACGAGCTTGTGCGGCGCTCAACTTTTCAGCTGCAGCTTTTTCAAGCTCTGCGCGGCGCAATTCGAATTCAGCAATTTTATTGGCTGTTGCAGCAACAGCCTTGCCATATGGAACTAGATAGTTTCTGCCATAACCTGATTTAATTGTGACTCTATCACCCAGGTTACCTAAGTTTGCTACCTTTTCAAGAAGTATAACTTCCATCTTTTTTACCTCACCTTGCGGATTTTAATCCGGCTATTTTTCGCCATCAGGCGTTAGTTTGATTCGAAATTTTATTTCGTAAGTTCAGCCACGCGTCGCTCAATCCAACTATAGCAACAGGCAACATGGCATGCGGTATCAAAAACAATGTCAGATAAAACATCGGCACCATATATCGACCCATTTTCATCGAAGCAAATATGGTATGCAATACTGCTGCCCCGATAAATACATACAACACAAACAGCAAAATAGTAATATTCCAGAATATCTCAGAAACCACACCGGAACTTAGCAATGCAATTGCTACCACTACAATACTGCCTATTGCCAATCTTGGATGCGTACTCAATGACAAAAACTCTTGCCTGAATCCTCCAGGATTATAGAGCACTGACTGCCACCACCGCCCCAGAAATAAGCCAAACAGCAAGCCAAATACTGTTCCTGCGGCAACCACACCCGTCATATAATGCGCGAGAACATTTATAGTGCGCTGTATATCTTCAACAGGAGCATTCGCCGGCACCATTTGTGAAAGTATACTTTTCCACATCGTCGCCGACTCAGTATCATAGAGATAGAAACCAACAACCCCTAAAACGCCTATCAATACTGCAATTTCAACCGCCAGAGATAGATGCCGCCCTTCTCTTAAAATGATTGAAATCAACCAGACAGGAACCCACAGTACCATGCCATAAAGCAATGCAAACTGGTAATTGCCCAGCAGCAAGAACCCTAATAGCCCTGCCGCCACACTTGAACATACAACAACATATAAGCCTTCAAAGGCTCCCCGCCTTAACGTGACGAGAGCAACAGATGCTGAACTTACAACACTTATAGGAGGCAACATCAGCGACAATAATGCAAGGGTGGAAGCCACTATCATGGCCTGCATCCTCCCCCGCATAATATAAGCTGCTAAAAAGCTCACTGAGCCTCCAGCGTATTTATTTGTGAGCGTCGCAGAAAGGCAACAATGCAATAAAACGAGCACGTTTAATTGCAACACCTAACTGTCTTTGATACTTGGCGTTAGTTCCAGTAATACGACTAGGAACAATTTTGCCAGTTTCAGTAATGTAATCACTCAATAAATCCAGATCTTTATAATCAATCTGAGTTCCACCTTCTGCGCTAAATCGGCAGAATTTTTTGCGTCTAATGTTACGTGCCATAATAATTCTCTTAATCCAAATGTTTAAAGTTTTATTCAGAAATTAAATCGTCAGCATCAAAGTCTTCATCGATATCATCTAAATTAATGTCGGTGACGTCTATTGCCGCCGCCGCTGTGGCTTCTCTAGCCGCCGCATCTTTGGCTCTTGATTCAGCTGCTTTATTTTCTTCTGCTGTTGATGTGGCAATTGGAGACACTTCGGTAATAGCTTCTTTTTGCAATAATGTCATGCTACGTAAAATAGCATCATTAAAGCGGAAACCACTTTCCAACTCTTCCAAGGTAGCCTGATCGCACTCAACATTCATCAACACATAATGTGCTTTATGAACTTTATTAATTGGATAAGCCAAATGTCTACGACCCCAGTCTTCCAGGCGATGAATCGCACCGGATGCTGATTCGATGGTTGACTTGTAGCGATCAATCATCGCTGGAACCTGAGAACTTTGGTCAGGATGGACTAAAAAGACAATTTCATAATGTCGCATGATTTTTCCTTTCGGTTAAAGCTTCCCACCCCTGTCTTGAAAAGATGGTGAAGCAAGGAGGAGCATTGAGCCCCTAAGAACCGATCATTATAAATGTTTTTTTATCTATTGAAAAGCGTACTATATAGAAAAACCCACGACCCTTAGAGAATTAAACAAGGAAAATGCCGTTTAAACAGGATAATTACAATAATCCCGGCCCGCCAATTTATAACTTGATGGCGAGTCGATTAGTGCTAATAATCGGCAGACTCCTAGTATTTTCAATGTGATTTATATGAATAAACCAATCCTATAACTGCATTCAGGCTTGACAAAAAATTCTCATCATAGACACTAGAGCTGTTTTCACAACCCAGAGTACACCTTTTTGAACGATATACCCCTTAGCATGCTGTTTGGCATACTTGCCGTCATGCTTATTCTTTCCGCTTTTTTCTCCGGCTCAGAAACATCTTTAATGACGCTAAACCGTTATCGCTTAAGACATCTGGTTAAGCTAAAA
>JAQTLI010000145.1 GCA_028714995.1 Methylobacter sp.
ATTGGCAAAATCACCGAATTGCGCTTCCCAGATGACCAGAGTGCTTGGCGTAGTCGTGCTGTAGCCGTATTCGAAACCCAGCACGCCGGCTTCGGAAAGCAGGGAATCGAAAATCTGCGCACGGCCCTGATCCTTGTCCAGATGTTTAAGCGGCGTATAGGTTGTATTTTTCAGTTGATTATGCAAAACAGCATGGCGATGCACAAAGGTGCCGCGACCGACATCCTGTCCGGTCAGGCGGACGTGGTGTTTTTCCATCAGCAGCGTCGCATAGGCTATGTTTTCGGCAAAACCCCAGTCCAGCGGCATGGCTCCTGCCGCCATTTTGCGGCGGTTCTCCATGACTTTGGCGACTCTGGGGTGTAATTCAAAACCGGGCGGCAGCCGTTGCATTCTGTCGTTACAATAGCGCAAACGATCCATGGATACGGAGGTATTGCAGGGGGTATTCCAGCTTTTACCAAGGAACTGATTCCATTGAGCACTATACGAATAAGCGCTGTTGGCTAAAACCGGCCTTGAAACCACTTTACCGGCTTCAAGCAGTTTTTGGTAATCCTGTACCATATCTACAGATTGATCCGCTGTGATAACTCCCTCACTGATGAGCTTTTCGGCATAAATTGCCCGCGTGGTCTTGAGCTTGCGGATTTTTTTGTACATCAATGGCTGGGTGGCTGCTGGCTCATCGGCTTCATTATGCCCCAGGCGACGATAGCAAATAAGGTCTATGACGACATCCTTATGGAATGTCATGCGGTAATCCATAGCCAGCTTGGTAACAAAAATAACTGCCTCTGGGTCATTGCCGTTAACATGGAAAACCGGTGCCTGAATCATGCCGGCAACATCAGTGCAATAAAGGGTCGAGCGGGCATCCAGCGGATTGCTGGTGGTAAAGCCAATCTGATTGTTGATGACGATATGAACAGTTCCGCCAGTGTTAAAAGCGCGGGTTTGAGACATATTCAAGGTTTCCATGATGATACCTTGCCCAGAAAAAGCAGCGTCACCATGGATTAATACGGGAATAACGGTATTGACGCCATTTTCTCCAGCTCTGTCCTGGCGAGCCCTTACCGAGCCTTCAACAACCGGGTTTATGATTTCCAGGTGAGACGGGTTGAATGCCAGTGTTAAATGGACTGGACCGCCCGGTGTGGCAATATCGGATGAAAATCCCATGTGGTATTTTACGTCACCGGTACTCACACCTGGTGAAAGCTGAGAGGTGCCGGCAAATTCATTAAATAAACTGGCAGGACTTTTACCTAGAATGTTTACCAGTACATTCAATCGGCCTCGGTGTGCCATACCGATAACAATTTCATTGACGCCTTTTTCTCCAAACCCCTGGGTTAATTCATCCAGGATCGGAATCAGTGATTCGCCGCCTTCCAGAGAGAAACGTTTTTGACCAACAAACTTATTGTGCAAATGGCTTTCTATACCTTCAGCCGCAGTCAGTAGCTTGAGTATCCAGTGTTTTTTATCAGGCTCTATGGTCAAGCTGGCTTTAGAGTTTTCCAGACGGTTTATTATCCAGCGCCTGATAGTGGTATCGGCGATATGCATGTATTCAGAGCCGATACTGCCGCAATAAATTTCTTTTAGACTGGTAATAATGTCGCGTAAAGGCAAGCGGTCAGCGCCGTAAAGCGTGCCTGTATCGAATAGGGTATCCATGTCAGGCTCTGCTAGACCGTAATAAGAAGGGTCCAAATCAGGCGGTGGCGGTGAGGTTTTTCCCAGCGGATTATTGCGGGCAATTTGATGTCCACGGACGCGGTAATGATTAATAAGCCGGGACACAGCCGATTGTTTCTTTACGCTTTCTTCTGTAAATCCCTGTAATTCCGCCAACCTGCCTTGAGATTTAACCGCAAGTTGCGCAAAGCGTGCTACAACAGGGCTGTGAGGGGGTTCATAATCGGTTCCGTTGTGAATTTCACTGAATTGTTTTTGCCAGCTGGGTTCTACAGATTCAGGGTCTTCAAGATACCGTTCATACAGGTTTTCGATGAAGCTGGCATTACTGCCATAAAGGGAAGAAGAATCTTGAAAAAGTTTAAGCAGCTCACTCATTAGGGATGTCCAATTTATTCTGCACGGATTTTATCTTTATATTAGGACTGAAGTGGTATATTAACAAGGTTTACGGGTTGTCAGACTAAAGTGTGGCATGTTAGCTGAAAAACAACCATTATGTTTCACCTGAGTATGGTTTATATGATTTTATGGCAGACAAAAAAAATATTGTAATCAAAGTTAAATATCCTTCATCGGGAAGAATGTCAGAGGATTACGTCCCGACACCTCAAATAATAACAGAATGGGATGTTAAAAGGATATGCCTTGCCATCGGCGTAATTGTTCTGATTTTAGTATCGCTGGTTTATTTTATTGGCAAGGACACTCAAGACACTGATTCAGGTAATTCCTCAGTGTCGCCTGAAGTTATAGTGAATACTCCAGAAAAACAGGAAATATCTCAGGAAACAACAACAAATCAGCCGTTAGTTGAAGTAGCCAGTGATTTGGTTAAACCGAAAACAGAGGTTAAACCGAAAAAGAAACAAACTGATGTTATTAAAGTTAAGGAGGTTGTAAAAAAACAACCAGATCATAAACTCATAAAAGAGCACAGACAAACTAAGGTTAATAATGTACGCAGAGCATTGTTAACTTATGAGATTACTAATAAAGAGCCTGTAGGCGAAGTGGCGGGGACTATAAATGTCAGCCAAGCAAAGCCGGTGCTGGTTTATTATTATACTGAATTAAAGAAAATGAATGACCGGAAGGTTTATCATGAATGGTTGCAAAATGGCGCGATTGTTTCGAGGCAGGAGATGATTATATCGGCCGATAGATGGCGCACATCAAGTCGCAAGTTATTGACTGATAATGCCAAGGGTAACTGGGTTGTAAGACTGGTTGACGAAAATGGTCAGCTCTTAAATGAGAAAACATTTAAGGTTGATTTGATTGAGTAATACTATTAACCTTTATATTAACGCTTGAGTAATAAATGTTATTTATTATTAGGGTATGATATTGTGATCCAATATTTACCATTATTAGGAGGGGGTTAAAATGAATGAGTATCAAAATCTTTCTGAAAAGGAATTGCAGGCTCTTATTGAAAATGCAGAAAAAGCATTAAAAAACAAACTGGATAATAAGCGTAAAGCAGTTATAGCGCAGATTAGAGAATTAGCAGCATCAATTGATGTTCATGTGGAAATACATGAAAGTGATAAAAAGTCTGCTCGTAAAGGCGTAAAAGTGGCTGTTAAATATCGTCATCCTAAGGATCATGAAAAAACATGGACAGGTCGAGGGGTAACACCCAAATGGATGCGAGAATTATTAGATGCTGGACATGATCGCTCTGACTTTGAAGTATAAATATTCATAATGGCATGGATGAATTATCCATAAGCACTAAAGCAATCATTGCTTGGTTTATTGGATAATTCACAACCCGTGCCGCTTGAAACTCAACACAATGTTCTGTGAACAGTAGTTATGCCGAACTTTAGCGATTCATCAGTTAATAGATAATATTTTTATCTTTCAACACGCTGTATATATCATCAATAGAACGTTTGTCAGTATCAAAATCAATATCGACTAAATCAGTGCTGCCGTTTACGCAGATACAAATCAATCCCGCATTCTTGATGGCTTTTATCAGTGATGTATCCTGGGTTTCCAGGATGGTTGTTGCATGGCCGGTATCAAACAGTTTTCTTTCCAGTTGATAAGCCGTTTCTATGCTGGCTGAACCGGACAATGAAATGGCTGTCGCCGTCTGGCTAAACCTTGCCGCACGCTCATCAGCGCTGACCGGTTGCTGGATTTCTTCCTCTGTGCCGCCGGTAATCATGCCTGCGCCGACTGTGCCGTTGGTCAGACGGTCGATGATAATGAATGCGCCAGTGCCTTTGTTGGTTTTATAAGGATCAAAAACTACAGGCGCATTGACTGAAACCGTGCATGAACCAATTTCATTCAGTTTCAATTCGCTGGCATCATGGTGTTCCAGGGTATTCACATCGATTCTATGGTGAATCATGGAGATGGAGCCGGGAACGCTGCGTGTTGCCAGTTTAATAATGTACTGGCGTCCTGGCGCCAAGGCATTTTCAGCCATCCAGACGATATTGGCTTTAAACTTGTCTGCTACGGTTGCAGGTGATTGTTCTGTACCGACAATCATGTCGCCACGGCTGATGTCGATTTCATCGTCCAGCGTTAAGGTAACTGCCATTGGTGGAAAAGCATGATCAATCTCACCGTCGTAAGTCACGATAGCCTTGATCTTGCTGCTTTTACCGGAGGGCAGTGCTGTGATTCGATCGCCCTTGCGGAAAATCCCGGAAGCCACCGTGCCGCAAAAGCCACGAAAATCAAGGTGGGGGCGGTTGACATACTGTACCGGGAAGCGGGCGTCGGTAAAATTGCGGTCATTGGCAATTTCGATGCTATTGAGCGCTTCCATTAACGGCAAGCCGGTAAACCAGGGCATGTTTGTGCTGCAATTGACCACGTTATCACCGTCTAATGCAGACATGGGGATAAAGGTGGTGTCCTGTAAATCAAGCGACTGCGTGAAGTGCAGATAATCTTGCTTGATTTTGTTAAAGGTTGCTTCGCTATATTCAACCAGGTCCATTTTATTAACAGCGACGATGATGTGATGAATACCCAGTAAAGAGGCGATAAAGCTATGCCGTTTGGTCTGGGTTTGCACGCCGTAACGGGCGTCAATCAGGATAATCGCCAAGTCACAGGTCGATGCACCGGTTGCCATGTTCCTGGTGTATTGTTCATGTCCCGGTGTATCCGCAATAATAAATTTACGTGTGGCAGTAGAAAAATAGCGATAGGCTACGTCAATGGTAATACCTTGTTCGCGTTCAGCCTGCAAGCCGTCAACCAGTAATGCCAGATCAATATTACCTGTGCCAGTCGTACCTGATTTGACACTGTCAGCCTGAACTGCGGCCAGTTGATCTTCGTAGATCATTTTTGAATCGTGCAACAAACGGCCGATCAGAGTGCTTTTGCCGTCATCGACATTGCCGCAGGTTAAAAAGCGCAATAATTCCTTGCGTTCATGTTGAGCCAAATATGCGTCTATATCGGTACTGATTAAATCGGATTGGTGGGACATAATTTTCTCTGAATTTCTGTTATATCCTTCCCGCGACGGAATGTGGAAAGGATGCAATTATTGCTTGTGTGGGCGCGAATCAATTTACGCCTCAGCTTTCCTAAATCTCTTAAATGATGCAGGAGCGAAATGATGAATGTGTGTCGTACAAAGTGCTCAGAAATAACCCTCGCGCTTTTTCTGCTCCATAGAACCCGACTGATCATGATCAATTAACCGTCCCTGGCGTTCAGAGGTTGTGGTTAATAACATTTCCTGAATGATTTCAGGCAGCGTGGTTGCAGTTGACTCGACTGCGCCGGTCAAGGGGTAGCAGCCTAAGGTACGGAACCGTACCATTTTCATTTCAACTTTCTCATCAGGGCCAATTGGCATGCGCTCATCGTCAACCATGATTAGCAT
Source organism: Methylobacter sp. (assembly GCA_028714995.1). Classification (GTDB taxonomy): domain Bacteria; phylum Pseudomonadota; class Gammaproteobacteria; order Methylococcales; family Methylomonadaceae; genus Methylobacter_A. The sequence goes on from JAQTLI010000145.1 coordinate 5,585, forward strand.
GCCGTCGCGGTTAACAACAGGACGTTCTTTGGCAAAATACAGAGGCACAATCGGTATATTTTCCAGATGTATATATTGCCAGATATCCAGCTCCGTCCAGTTGGATAGCGGGAATACACGAATGCTTTCGCCTTTGTCTATTTTACCGTTGTAGATGTTCCATAACTCAGGTCGCTGATTTTTAGGATCCCAGCGATGATTTTTGTCCCGGAACGAATAAACGCGTTCCTTTGCGCGGGATTTTTCTTCATCACGCCGTGCACCGCCAAAAGCGGCATCAAAGTGATATTTATTCAACGCCTGCTTGAGGCCTTCGGTCTTCATCACGTCAGTATGTTTTTTACTGCCGTGGGTAAACGGCCCGATGCCTTGATCTACGCCCTCTGGATTGATATGAATCAGCAACTCAAGACCAAGTTGTTTGATCATCTTGTCACGAAACTCAATCATTTCCTTGAACTTCCAGGTGGTATCCACATGCAGCATCGGGAAAGGAGGTTTACCGGGAAAAAATGCCTTCATAGTCAAGTGCAGCATGACGGCAGAATCTTTGCCGACAGAATATAACATCACCGGACGCTCAAATTCAGCTGCAACTTCACGAATAATATGAATGCTTTCAGCTTCCAGCTGCTTAAGGTGTGTCAGTTTATAATCAGTCATGTGTGTCCGTCAGTTAGATGCCGCGCTATATTTTGGTGATTGCGCCCAAGAAACTCTCTATTTTAATTTGAACGGGCTTTTAATGCCAGATTTGCTTGGGATTTATTAATTATTGCACAAGTAATCAGGTTCATGGGGTATTGAGCCCGTTAAAAATACGACTGTCAGCTTGAATAAAGCCAGGTAGAAAGCTGACTTATTAAGTATTACATTTAAGTGACATTAAGTTTTAGCAGATAGCCTGTTAATGATATTATTTATTGCTAATACGTACGAGAATAGGGAACACATGAGTAATTTTGATTTAAATGCCATTTCAATAAAGGAACTTACGCAAACCAGTTTTTTGACCTGTCCACCGCATGAGACGATACATGATGCTGCGGTTAAAATGGCTGAAAGGAAATGTAGCGCCATACTGGTTAGTATGGACAATGAGATTATTGGCATCTGGACAGAACGGGATGCATTAAAGTTTGACTTCTCATCATCTGATGCTCGTTCCGCCACTATTTCTGAAGGCATGAGTAGTCCAATTATTTTTGTTAACGAAAACATGGGCTTAGACGATGTTTCGCTTAAATTCAAAAGGGATGGCGTACGCCACTATGTTGTAACTGATGATTACGGCAAACAGCAGGGCATCATTTCTCAAACGGATGTTATTAAAAAACATAATGTCGAGTTTTTCCTTGTATTGAAAACTGCGGGCAGTGTAATCAGGCCTATTCCTCCGCTTATCCACTCAACACAGAGC
>JAQTLI010000146.1 GCA_028714995.1 Methylobacter sp.
GCCGCAAGCCATGCAGATGTTGGCGAAAACCCAAAAAGCCGCACGGCGTATCAGGCAGATTACAGAAATGTCGCCGACGATTACCTCGCCAACTCAGGCAATAGCATTGCCGGGCAGTTATGATTTACAGTTAAACAATGTGAGTTTTCGCTATTCGGATCAGCAGGACAGGGTGCTGAAAAATATCAGCCTGACTATTCCACAGGGAAGCAAAGTCGCCATCGTCGGCCCTAGCGGCTCGGGCAAGACCACGTTGTTGCAGCTGATAATGCGTTATTACGACCCTGAACAGGGCAGTGTGTTATTGGCTGGACAAAATATCAGGCAATTCGATGCCGATGAATTAATGAGCTGTTATGGTGTATTGTCTCAGCGCAGCCACCTGTTTGCCGCCACTATTAAGGAGAACCTGTTGATTGCCAAGCCGGACGCTTCGGTAACGGAACTGAATGCTGTGATTAAAGCCGCGGGACTGGAAAATTTTATCGGTTATCTGCCGGAAGGCCTCGATACCTGGGTAGGCGAAAGCGGCGTGAAAGTGTCGGGAGGGGAAGCGCGGCGCATCGCCTTGGCACGGCTTTATCTTAAAAATGCGCCGGTATTGATTCTGGATGAACCCACCGAAGGCCTGGACAGCGATACGGAACGGGATGTATTCAAAGCACTGGCGGATTTTGTCGGTGACAAAACCGTGGTAATGGTTACGCACCGTGAGGCAGGGTTAGGGCTGGTCGATGCGGTTTATGGCATGGAGCGGGGCGTTTTGCGGGCGTTTTAATTCCAATTTAAATCAATGTTCAACTCCTGTTCGACAATTTATTCAAGAACACCGAATAAAATGGCGAGAGGAAATAACATTTCTTGTCCGGTGTCGGTATTTAAAATAGCCGCAATTTTATTGTTAAGGCATTGATTATAGGCGACCGGATCGTACAAACCATCGGCGATCAATATGCAACCCTTGGATTTTACCCTGTTCTATAAGCGACAGGATAAATTGATGAGTCGCATCAAAAAGTCGAAATGGGGATGGCCGAGTTTTCCTGTTGATTTGCAGGATTAGGCATAAACCAGAGTGTCCTGTGGGGCAGGGAAGCCGGTGCTCGTCCCGATCATTTTTTGGCTTCCTCTAAATAAAAAATGACGGACCAAGGGCTTAGACTGCCTTGTCGCAGATTTTGATTCACATCCGAATCACTCGCAAACAGCACTTCCCCTGCGCAGGGGCAATCAACCCTTGCCGGTTTAGTGGCAAGATTGGCCACCAGTATTAAAGTTGAACCATCGTTCAGCCGCCATCGCACAGTTAACGCTGTGTCATTCAAAAGCCGGTACTGGGCCGAACCTGAGGCCATTCCCTTCAGCCTTGGGCAGATATGACGGTGACGGAGGCGCAATAATTCCCGGTGATAGTCAAACCATTGTTGATGAGGCTCCAGTTCCAGTTCATCCCATGCCAGCTTGGCAGCTTGATAGGTTTGAACTGTATTGGGTAACGGTATTTTTTGGCGCATATCATCAGCGCTAAACTCCGGGAGCTTGGCAAATGCCTGCAATCGACCCTGATTCACTTGCTCGCCCAGCTCCTCGGGAAAATCCACAAAGTAGGTAAACGGTTGACTGCAGGCCCACTCCTGGCCCATGAACAGCAAGGGCGGCGACGGCGACAGCAATAATATCGCCGTCGCCGCATGCAGGGCTTCCTGAGTGCAAAGGTCTGAGATGCGCTCGCCTAAGGCTCGGTTGCCTATCTGGTCATGATTCTGTAAAAAGGATACAAAGCTCGTTAGCGGCAAATCCGAACAGGGCTCACCTCGTTGTTTTCTGTTTCGGTAAGCGGATTCTTCGCCCTGATAGGCAAAACCTTCGGTTAAACAGCGGCCCAGATGGCGCAGGGGGTGCTGCATATAATCCTGGTAATAGCCGGTACTTTCTCCGGTTAACAGGATATGCAAGACATGATGCATATCGTCGTTCCATTGCGCATCGAAATAACGATGCGGCAGGGATGGATCGTGTCTTAAGTAGCGGGCGGCATTATTGTCGTTTTCCAGCACCAAATAGACATGACGATCATATCCAGGACCTAATCGAACCGCTTCGGCCAGTTCTTCCAGAATATCCGGCGACGAGTCATCGAAAATGGCGTGGACCGCATCAAAGCGCAAACCGTCGAAATAATATTCTTCCAGCCAATACAAGGCATTGTGGATAAAAAATCGGCGCACCCAATGATCGTGTTCAGGAACGAAATTAACGGCGTCGCCCCAGGGCGTATGGAACCGGTCGGTGAAAAATTCCGGCGCGTACAAATGCAGGTAATTGCCTTCCGGGCCGAAATGGCTGTAAACCACATCGTTAAAGACCATCAAGCCTTTGGCATGAGCGGTTTCAATGAGGTCTTTAAGCTCATCGGGCGTGCCATAACTGCTGTCAGGAGCAAACGACAGTACGCCGTCATAGCCCCAATTATGACGACCGGGAAAATCGGCAATGGGCATCAACTGGATTGCAGTCACGCCCAAATCGACCAGATAATCCAGACGTTCTTTTACTCCGGCAAAAGTACCTTGTTCGGTGAAGGTGCCCACATGCAGCTCATAAAATACCGCTTCTTCCCAGGGCCGTCCTTTCCAAGCGGCATCCTGCCATTGCCATGAATCGGGATCGATAATTTGACTGGAACCCTCAACATCCTGCGGCTGATAGCGGGATGCAGGATCGGGCACATAGCGTCTGTCATTAATCCGGTACTGGTAATAAAATCCGTTGCCGGCGAGTTCGGTAATAATACCGTACCAGCCACCGGCTTCCGCTGCCATGGACAATATAATTTCGGGCGCGTCTCCTTGCAGGCACAGTTCAACCTTATCGGCTCCAGGCGCCCACAATCGAAAATTGACCCTGCCGTCATCCAGGATATGGGCACCGAAAGGCATGGCATGGCAGCGATGTATGGTTTGCATATGTGGGTCTCAACTTAATTCGATTCGGTCAACCGCGCAATGTTGCAGCGATACCATTAAGGTCAGATGCTCACGTAATTGACGGGTTAACAGGAAATTTTCACGGACGAATTCTCTGGATTTATCGCCCATTTCCTGTATTTTTTGCTTTTGATTAAACAGGTAACGAATACGCAATGCAGCTCCTTCCGGTGTATTGATTAAAAAAACCGGTATGAAAATTAATAACCTGCAAACGAATGCCGCCGATAGCCGATTTACCTTTCCAGGAGGCTTTGGTTACGGTAAGACCGAAACCCTCTTTAGTGGATTTTTGCAGAACAATATTGGCGAGCCGCTGCAGCGTATTAATGGTTCGGTGGGAGTCGGGTGGCAACCGTAGGACTTTAATATTGGGATCATTGCCCGCCGCAATGCGCACTTCATTGAGAACGGTTTCGCTTTCCGGATCGTCGGTTGTGTTTCCGCCTGCCAGCACCAGTTGCAGGGTGGGAATAACTTCCTGGCCAGTTTATAGGCTTCTATGGCGCCTACCGGTTCTTTAAAGCGATCAAAGCGCGAGCTCTGCGCGATCATGGGCGCATCAGGGTCTATGTCAAAGCGCATTCGAACCGAGTCCAGTTCATCTTGACTCAAGTCCACGTTTTTGTCGCTTAACGGGTCGATGCTGGGCAGAATAATACAGACCGGATGCGGCATAAGCTTCTAACATCGTTGTCATGATGCGTGGGTCTTGAATATCTTGAACCGCGCATGAAATTAAATAACCTGAATTTATTCTAGGTAGAAAGAAGAGAAAAAAATATTCGTACAAATACCTACCTGATGAGTAAATGTTTTAGCTTGCCGATGCTATCCGTCATGGAAACGGCGGGTGAGTGAAGTAAAGAAGAGTATGTTTATGGCATACCGTAGCTACAAGTTCGACCGTCCACCGCTAGGCAGCACGTTCTGTCTGGCGACGGAGAGTGGCTCTGTACCGCTAAACGAGTAAACATTGGCGGTTCCCGGCTTGTTCAGGGTGACTGCTCAAGGCAATCGCTCTGAGTGTTGGCTCTTTTTGAGAATCAACTTAATAGTGTTAAGAATTTGGATGTGCCGAGCCATACAGTAGGGGACTAAATACATCAAGTATGTGTTTTTTATTTTCCGGATACCACAGATTACCCATATGGCCGCCGTACGGATAAATCATGGCACGATCTCCAAAGACCTTCTCCAAATAGGCTATATCTTCAGGAGAGACCAAAATATCATCCAGGTTATGCATGAGAAAAACAGACCGATTATTCTCTAATACGGATGTGATGCCTCTCATTGAATTTAGTTTGTCCAGTGTTTTGAGGTTCATTTCTTTATAGCCGGTTCGCCTCAATCTGGGAATAACAAAAGTCTCAACATAATCCATAAGGTTATAAGAACGCGCTTCTTCCAGCCGGGCGTTACGATATCCCCAACTGATGGGGGTTTTCAAGTAATCCAAATTGTTGGCAAGGTCAATCGTGTAGATGGTATCCCCGACAGAATCGTGAAAATTTTTTCCTATCAGGAATTCAATCTGCTTGTCGTTAAGCTGAAAGCGTTTGTCCCAGTCCGCAAAATAATGCGGATTGTTTATATCGTTTTTCAAAGCCTCCTCCACCACACCGAAAGCATAGGCTTCAATCTGGTCTTTTTGATCGGTTCCATATTGCTTTCCGATAGCTGCCATTTGATCTAGTTTTCTGGCCGCCTCTAATAAATCAACGGGTGGATTCACTAAAAGATAGGTATCGGCTCCGATTTGCCTTTGCTCCGCATCCATCTTGCTAATATAACTGGTATAAAGCGCGCCATCACTAAATCCCAACATGCCGATTTTTCCAATTTGGGCATGGCATCGGCTTTTGACGTCAGCCAATACCCGTTGCATCACCGAATAGAGGTCTTTGCTATCTTCCTGAGTATGGCCAGGATAAACCGAAGCGCTTGCCGCCAACGTGAAATTCCAGTTGAATGGAGACGGAAGAATAAGTACATGGAATCCGTGGTTTGCAAACCATTCAGCCAAGAATCTTGCAGATCCTGAATAGGCGGAACCTGCCAAGCCCGGAATGATAAAAATCAGCGGCGCCAGGCCATTTTGCTGGTAGAAGCGATAGCGCATCGTGCCCATCCCTTCCAAAAGATAAACATCGTCCCGATGATCCAATACCTTGATACGCAGATCATTTATTTCGCTAGTTGGCGGGTTTTCGCTGCCTTGCATTAGGGCGACGGTCGTAGTGGCGAGATAGGGGTCTTTATAAGGGTACTGGTAAGATGCCTCGTCTATTCTTTGGGCAAAAGCATTCGTCTGGAATGACAATGCCGCCGAGAAAAAATAGGAAATGAGTAGGCCTGATTTTTTTTGTTGCATTTTATGTCTCCTTATGCGCAGCTTTGTTAGCTTCACTATTGTCGGGCGGCAATCGGCCTTTCCGGTTCCCTCCCCCCATATAAACGGTAAGATTATGTGACGACATCTCGATAGCGAGTTGGTCGAACCGCTTCTTCATGCGGTGGTTGAATTCGCGGCCTACGTCCCACTGTTTGATCGGCAGGGTCTTGATTCGCGCTTTTATCATCACCGCATCGCTCGCGAAACTGTCGACACCCAATATTTCCAAAGGCTCCAGGATGAACGGAGCATACTGAGTATCCAGCATCATTTGTTGTCCGATTGCCGCGAGTTCATCCATCACACTATCGATGTCCTCTTGATAGGATACGCCCACGTCGAAAACATAATAGGCAAACTCCCTGGTCATGTTGGTGATGGGACCTATAGAACTGAAAGGAATCGTATGCACATTGCCCGCCAAATCGCGTAGGCGGATGGTGCGAATCGTGATAGCCTCGACAAGACCGTCCTTGCCTCCCAGGCTGACGACATCGCCAACTGCTATGAGGTCTTCGATCAGGATGAATAGACCGGTAATGATGTCCTGCACTAGTTTCTGGGCACCGAAACCGACCGCCAGTCCCGCTACACCAGCCCCGGCCAGCAGCGGGGCGATATTGATCCCCAGGTCGGAAAGGATTATCAGTGTCGACATCACGATCAGTACGATAAATAGCGCATTGTGAGCCACGGAAAGCAATGTCCGCTGGCGGGCGGTGGGTTGTTTACGCTTCGGCTTGTCAGCCGTAGAATCCAAGTAACTTTCTAACAAAAGCGTCACACTTTCCCAAAGCAACAAAGTTACCACGACAATTCCGCCGATCTTGACGATCTCGGAGCTGAACGTCTTTCCCAAACCGGTTGTCAACCAGGCAAACGTAGAAATACCCCAAGCCTGAAATACGGTCAGTGTCACAAACAAATAGACCAGTCCTTTGGCACCTATTTGTAAGATCGGTAGATAACGATTAAAGCGATCTTCGATGCTGGGGAAGCGTTGGCGTAACGCCTCATCGATTCGAAATCCCTTTCGGAATGCGTGTTCGATAAACCAGATGCCAGAATTTCCAACAATCAGGATCAAAGCCGTCAGCAGGGTGCCTTTCAGAATAAAAGAGAAACCGCCGGTCAAGGCAAGCGCCCAGATCCCGTAAAGCATTAACACATAAATGATTGCCACAACATGCCAAACCGAGGCAAGCCGCCGCAGGATATGCCGCGGATGCAGTTCTCTTGCTTCGATTGATTCCGTGCCGGCGATATATCGGGATACGATTCGCCGATTTTGCAGGATCAGGAGCATTAGCAATCCGGTCACCAGCATACCGAGAAGCCGAAGCAGTGTTTCATAAAGAGGAACAGGCATACCGATAAGAAGGGCCACCTGCGAAGCAAAATAGCCATAAATCACTGTAATACTCAGCCATCGCAGCCAACTATCGACATACCGGGACATCTCGTCGCTGATCGGCAAAAAACGAAATTGAGGATATTGGGGGGCATAGAAAAAACGTCCGGTCGACATAAGCACTCGGACAATGACGGCGGCATTAATCCAGGCGATGGCCACCATGCGGGTGTTTTCGGCCGGCTGAATCAAACTCAGTTGCACATA
>JAQTLI010000147.1 GCA_028714995.1 Methylobacter sp.
TCTTACATTATTCTCTAGCATGAGGGTTACCTCTTTAGGGTTTGATAAAAATATGACACTTCTATCTCACCAGTAACCCTCTCTCATTTCAAGAGCAGTGTCAGGTTAAGTCTGAACTAATACAAATCAGCATCGACAATTCAACTATCACCAGTCGGTGAGGATGCCACAACTATCCCGTTTTTCGCCTCATACGCCTTCACATCATCCAAAAGTATCTGGTCGTCATGTTGTGCAGGAAGCGTTTCGGAATTTGATTATTTTGCTTCTTGAAAAAAATGTAGCGGAATGCACATTCCATCGCTTAACCAACTCGGGTTCGCTAATTGACGCTTTTTCAATTTCATCGTTCATCTGAAAAACTTCTAAAAATTTTCCTAAACCGCAATGGCAATTTACCAGTAAGGCAGAAATCATCGAGTTCCTGCTCGGAAAACGATTCGAGATCAGCTGGCGATAAATCCAAGGTATCCATGCCCCAGCACTTTCTTTCCATCATCTGCTTTTTCGAAGTTGAAATAATATGATCCTTGCAAATATCAGCAGCTATTTTTGCCATCCAAAAATCTTCTTTCTTCTTGGTTTTTAGCGCAGTATCAAATAAAATCTTGGCTGAGTCCTGCATCGAATCCAGCACGATTATTTGACCGCGGTGTTTGCACAGAATATCCACCCGCTTGTCAATCGCAGTGTCGAGTCCAGATTCTTCTTTTAAGGCTAGCGTCTTGTCAACACCGTCAACTTTGTCAACACCAGCATCGGTTAAACCATCAGCTCTTCTTAGCGCCTCACGATTGATGGCTGCCAAATCCCCTGTTTTTTGCCAAGACTCTTTTTTCGCTCTCAGGGTAATGATTTGCCTTGATACCTCATATTCATGCGCAAGATCGCTATAGGTCAACTTTGGATCAGCTGACCACTTATTCTTTATTGCAAGCCATTCATCCTTGCTAAGTTTTGGCATTCCACCTGCCCTGCAAAACTCGCTTTGCTTTTTCTTCTTTGGCGAGCCTAACCAAGTCAATTGCTGCACTATCTATGTTGTAAGTAAACCGTTCACCTTCCTGTATAATCGCTACCGTTTCTGCGAAAATTTTGGCAAATTCCATCAGCTCTATGGATTTTTGAAAATCAGTGTCGTGATACTGCAGGGCTTTGTTTTTCAATTCCGCAACGGTATTCCAATCTTCCAAATGCCGATCAAGAACTTTGTATATTTCTTCAGTCATAATTTTCAAACATATCCCGTCAGTGGGTGTTGAACACGCTCAATAATGACAATGAGCGAAGGTTCACACCATCATGTTCATCACGCCATCTAGCCACCTGCTCGTCCTGCGACAAACATGCCTCAGCAGTATCGATGATGCAGAATCCTTCTTTCCGCCCAGTGGTATTTTTCACTTGGAAGACATACAGAAGACCTTCACAAAAAAACTCATCGCCTTACTTTCAGCATGCTGTCACAATTTTTAAACTGCAAATGATTCGTTTTCTGCGGCTAAATTATTGATATTGGGCTGTATCTGGTGTGTTGTGTCAGCGCGTGTGTGGCTGGATTGCCTGCAAAATTTACAGGTCACTGCAAGCCTTGTCAGGTAGGGATAGGAATCAGTCCGGCTTCGTAATTTCAGCACGGTCTGATCTTTTGTTGAAAACTGGGTTTTATGGAGTAAAAGTTGTCGGGTATTACAATATGTAATACATGCCGTCAGGAATGGCGCAGGCTTCAGCGATTTGAAAGTGAAACAGGTGGCTTTGGATTGGGCAAAAAAAAACCGCAAAGGCGGGTTGAGTGTTTTTTATCCAAGAGTCAGATCAAAAGATCGAGGCAAATTTAAACCTAAAAAGATTAGGATTAGCTTAAGAATTAAAATAATTTGCTGGGAGAGTTCAGTTTTGACCTGACAATTTTAAAAAATAACCCTAACTGAACCAGACATTGACTGGCTGTTTTCGACCCGAAGGAGACTTTGGAGCCAGATTTCCGGATGGCAACTTTACTACGGAAAGCTGACAGTCGATTTTAGCGAACCAACTGGCACTGTCGGCCATAACCGTCTCATACTGAATTACAATTTTTTTGTTAAACAAAAAGATATTAATTGATATTTATAAGAAAATGCTTACAATATGTGTTAGTGTGAAAATAAGATTTACCCTCTGCTTACCATTTCGATGTATTTTTTGTAGTTCCTCGTCCTGTTTTTCATTTTGTAATTTCCAAATTTATCAGCTCAACCCGCCTTTTTAAGGCTTTATATACTCAAATATTTATAGGACTCATTATGTCTACAATTACTACTGGCATCGTTAAATGGTTTAATTCTGATAAAGGCTTTGGCTTTATCGAGCAAGCATCAGGCCCCGATGTTTTCGTACATTTTCAACAAATCAATAACACTGGTGGTTACAAATCACTGGATGAAGGCCAAAAAGTACAGTTCAGCGTAACGCAAGGCCAAAAAGGCCCGCAAGCTGAAAACGTAACGGTCATCTAAGAAGCTTTCAAAAACCTAAACGATCGGTTAAGCTGCGACATTTTCGGCCTAGGAGTGCTGGCGGTTGTATTTGACGAATTTAACCAACGAGCAATGGCAGCTATTATGTCCAGTACTTGAAATTGCACGTGATCTCCAAAAAGGGGGTAGACCGCGAAACTATCCGCTTCGCGAAATCGTTAATGGGATTCTCTATATCACCAAGACGGGTTGCCAATGGCGGATGCTGCCGTTCGGATTTTGCGCCTTGGCGTTCAGTTTATGGGTACTTCTTTTACCAGGAATTTGTTAGGTTTTTAAACAGATTCTTAGCAATTTACTACATAAAATAAATCAGGGAATTAAATATGACTACAGTTCTTCGAATTGTACTGATTAGTGATGACCAATATTGTCTGGGCTTGTTGAAGGGATATTGTCATGCGCGTAACTATGAAATTTCACAAATAGCAGCCAACACTGAATCAATTAATAAAATAATTGATATGCAGCCAGATGTAATCATTCTGACACTGCATTCGGTACAAAATCGACTAAAAACAAGTGATTTGGAATTAATTAGGAAAACAAGAATTAAACATGTAATCCCTGTCTGTTGTTTAGGTAAAATTAATAATGTTTCTGGATTAGATCGAAAAATAGAATCCTGGGTTGATGTCTTTTTAGATGATCCGCTTGATATTAGTCAACTCGATAACTTCCTGCGTAACAGTTTTATCCACCATGATCACCTTATTCAAGATAGAAGAAGGGGTGAAAGACGTTTGACTAATGACCGCAGACGCTCATTGTCCCAAAATTCGGATTCCCACAATAAACAATTAGATGATAATAGGTTGCCAAAAAATAATAACGAGGATTATTTTGTGGCAGGACCTTTTCAAATTGATCAACGTGCCAAGCGTGTTCTGTTAAACGGAAAATCTGTTGATTTGACGCGTAAAGAATTCGAGCTTTTTGAATTACTGGCAACTGATGTTGCTCGTGTGTTTATGGCTGAAGAAATCATCCAACATCTCTGGCCCACAAATAATCGGGCAACTAAATCAGATCTTTATCAATACATGCACTTATTGAGAAAAAAAACTGAAGATGACCCAAATAACCCGCAATGGATTTTGACCATTAAAGGTTTTGGCTACAGACTTAATGTGGCTACGCCTGCTGAAGTAAAGGTTATAAAGGAATTCAATTCTGCGCCTAGCATTGAGCAACGCGTTTCTCGCTTTAACTAAGAAGCTGCTTAAAAACCTAAATGATCGGTTAAGCTGCGACATTTTCGGCCTAGGTGTATAACAGCATGGAAAAATGACCAAGGAATCGGAGAAAACAACGTCAGAATTGACCATGTAAAATCATTATTGCATTGTTTTTTTAATGTCTATTGCGGTGATTAGACTGGCAAAATGGACGCTAAAACTGGTAAATATTAGACTCTGTTTGACAGGATGACGAATCGCTATTTGTCTGGATTCCTCTTGTAGAATGTAGGCTTTAATTACATTGCCTGAAGCAAAAAAAAACCTGCAAAGGCAAGTGCCTAAGCAGGTTATGGAATTTCCAAAGAGTCAACAATATGAGGTTCTATTAAAACCTATCAAGATGATGGCTTGCTTAAGAATTAAAATAATTAGCAAAATTACATGCGCCTTATGCCACTATTTTTATTTTAATTCGCCTCTTTCTTTCATGTGTTTCAGTTTCGTAATCTTTGAACATTTAGCGTGATGGCCTTTATTGCGCGGAGCATCGCACACAGGGCAATAGCAAATAGCAAATATCAATGGTTTTTTGGCTTCTGTATCTTGTTTTTTACTCATTGTGCTTTTATTCCTGCCCATCATCTTTTGGCTTGCCGTAGGTTTGCCGGTAAACATGATGCTCTGAACAGTCGGCAACGATACCCATGCTATCAAGTAATCCTCGCTCCCAGCTGCCAGGCTTGCGTGATCCATCGGCAACGACTGACAGGATGTAATTAATCAGCTCTGTGGGTGATTCGATCGACAAATCGCCACTATTGCCATTTTTGATTAGCTCATGCAGATATTCAATCTCTGAGTAAATTCCATCTGATATTTCAATTTTCATCTAATTTCACCCAATCTATTTGTTTTTCAACGATAGTGTTTAACTCCAAATGACCCAGCAAGGGAATCATCTTCAATTCTGAGTTTATTTGCTCCAATTGTGCAAAAGATCGTGGAAAATTTGCCAGTTTTACAATAAAAAAACGTCAAAGTTTGCCAGTTGTTAATTACTATCTTATTTTTTTAAAAGATACGCTGTTTTTCTTGACTGGAAAAAAACGGTGCTGAATAGTGGACGCAGTTTTGCACATTTAATCAGCTTTATGAGCAGCAGAGCAAAAAAAAAGCCAACTCTTTTGAGGTGGCTGAGTCCTAAGGAAATATGAAAGCGAACAAATCTGAAATGAAAACATGCCTGTTTATCGAACTACAAATTTGTTCACGATCATAAAATAAACGAAGTTTGTTACAGACTGATGAATTGAAAAATATATGACTTTTGCGATACCGTCTTGGTGCTAAGCGGCAAAAGAGCGTGGGAAATTTGCCAGTTTTACAATAAAAGAGCGTCAAAATTTACCAGTAACTTTATTATATCTTATTGTTTTTATAACACAAACCGATTTACTTGACTGGAAAACGCACAATAAAAGTGGCAAATATTGGACGCTTTTTCACAGGCTTTGGTTCAGGATCAATCCAATATTGAAGCAAAAAAACCCGCAAAGAGCGGGTTGAGTGTTCTGGACTAACTATGAGAGGGATCAAAAGATCGAGGCAAATTTAAACCTAAAAGATTAGGATTAGCTTAAAATTAAAATAATTTGTAAAACTTCAGATTCAAGCTGACATTTTGAAAAATTAATTTTAATTAAAACTGACATCGATTGGCTCTAAACGGTCATCAAGAGTCATTCACAACTGCTCTGTGAACGGCTGATTAACTTCGGAAAGCGGCCATTCATAACGACAAGCTCACTTGTCACAAAAAGGATTACGACAATAGGAGTAATGCTTTTTGTGGTTAAGTGGAGTATTTTGTTAGGTTTGATTTTCAATAGAATTCCGTAGGCTGGGTTAAGGAAAGGGAATTCAGCATCAATATGTCGATGTCTCTTTGCTTCTTGATTTCATTCCTCAACCATGCCTAGGCGCTGCAGTGATTAGGACCAACTTCCTGATCCTTTACCTGCCCCAGATACAGTGGATACTGACCCCGCTTGAAAGTGTCCGAGCAGCGTCTCATGTGAGTCACCGAAATAAATAGCAGTGTAAACTGGCGTAGCCGTGAACGCGAAAGTAGTTGTTCTGCTATAGAGTTCATCTAATGTAGATGCATTCACTAAGTACACATCGCCAAATAAAGCACCGCCACCAGGAAAACTTGCGCCCCAAGCGCTACCATTGAATGATTTTCCACCATTGATATTACATTGTGCTTTTACGTAAAAAATCAGGCTAGCAAGTGAACCGTTCGCCCCGTATGAAGTGGCGGCTTTCAGTTGAGATTCTGTGATTTGTTCGAGGCTTTCAATCGTTCGTCTCATAGCATCTTCGCTTAGCTTGCCTGTGAAGTGTTGTTTGAAATCGTCTGCCAGTTGAATTGAGCTTTTTGTTGTAACGTCCATAAATTTCTCCTAATAATGGATAATAGTTCGAGGAAATTTTAGATAAATCAGACAAGTCTCCTCTATAACTTGCCGAATAAGTTATTATCTATATCCCCATAACTTATATGTTAGGATTAGTATAGCTTATATACTAGAATTACTGTGGTGGCAACAATTTTCTAAAAGTCTTGTATTTCTAAACCGGATAACCTACATTGCAAAGCAGAACGATAAAGTTGGCGCGAAGTCCGTTTGATTTTGATCACAACTGAACAGGTATCGGTGAGATGAGTCCTGCATTTGTCAATCGAATGAGTTACCACGCGATGGAATTGGCTGTCAGCTTTTTGCTGGTCTTTTGCCGTTTAGAAATTTGGCGCAAATGACGCATTAGGGTCGAAAACAGGCAGTCAATGTCTGGTTCAGCTAGTGTTTTTTTAAAATTGTCAGGTCAAACTGAAAAATTACAAATAAGCCGCCATGAGTGCCGGTAATGCTTGATAGCATGATTTTCTGGAACAGATGTTACTGCATTTTATCGGCATGACTTCCTGAATCGGCAATTTCCCCCCGTTCCTTCCTATGTTTCATTTGGGTAATTCTTGAACATTTTTGGTGATTACCTATATTTCGCTTTAATCCGCACACAGGGCAAAGCCAGGTTTTAGTTTCGGATGCCACAGCACGATTTATTTGTTTTTCGCTCATTGCGCTTTTACTCCTGCTTATGCTTAAAGGTTAGTCCACCACTTCATCAAACGCCTCTCGTATCGTTTATATGCTCTATCTCTTAAATGGCGCAGCTTTTTTGAGTTATGCGAAGAAAAGGTCATATTTGATA
>JAQTLI010000148.1 GCA_028714995.1 Methylobacter sp.
ATACGATACTGGCGTTCAAATTTCCCTGGCAACTGCTGATATTTAGCGGCGCGGGGGTCAGCATGATCTGCGTATTTGCAGCGCTGATCAGCATACGCAAAGTGATACTTCTGGAACCGGCTATCGTCTTTAAAGGATAACCAATGGAGCAAACATCATTAGCAGTGCGCTGCCAAAACGTGGTCAAAGTTTACGATACCGGAGGCCAAAAAGTGACCGCGCTTAATGGCGTCAATTTGGATATTGCCATGGGTGAACTGATGATGCTGGTCGGTCCGTCAGGCTGCGGCAAGACCACCCTGATTTCGGTGATTGCCGGTATTCTGGATCAGGACTCAGGCTGTTGCGAAGTATTCGGAGAGGATTTACTCAACATGAGCAACCAGCACAAGCTGGCTTTCAGGGCACGCAACATCGGTTTCGTTTTCCAGACTTTTAACCTGCTGCCTTCGCTCAGTGCGGCAGAAAACGTATCAATCCCGCTTATCATCAACGGCATGAAACGCGCCGAGGCCGAGCGCAAAGCAATCAATGTTCTGGAGCAAGTAGGCCTTGGGGCCCGAGTAACAGCTTTACCCTCAGAACTTTCCGGCGGACAACAGCAGCGTGTCGCCATTGCCCGCTCGCTGATTCATAGCCCGAGACTGATTGTTTGCGACGAACCCACCAGTTCACTGGATCATGAAACCGGGCGCAATGTTATGACGTTACTCAAGGAAGTAGCTGTCCAGAAAGGCAGGGCATTAGTGATTGTCACCCATGACGCCCGGATTTTCAGCTTCGCCGACCGCATTGCCGAAATGGATGACGGACATATAATTAAGGTGAGAAATGCAGAATAAGGGAATCAACATGCAAGCCAAATACATACTACCGATACTGGCAATTGCCGGATTCCTTTTTGCAGCATACACGGTCGTCAGCAGCAATAAGCCGATGCCAATTGCTCCGGCCATTGCACCGCCCTCCTCCGCACCATTCAAATCGTTTATTGCCGGTGCAGGAATTATCGAGGCAAAAAGCCAGAATATCGCTATCGGCACGCCCTTGTCCGGTATCGTCACCACCGTATCCGTCAAGGTTGGCGATAAGGTCAAGGCCGGTGCACCGCTGTTTTATTTGGATGACCGAGATACCCGTGCGGAATTGGCCGTTAAGCTTGCCGATCTCGCAAAAGCCAAGGCTGGCGTTAACGAAGCAATAGCCTCGCTCAGAGACACCAAATCACTCAGTGACTTGGCCGAGGCGGTGACCGACCGGCGCGCCATCAGTTCCGAGGAACTGCTTAAAAGGCGCAATGCCCTGCTCATCAACTCAACCAAACTGGACAGCGCCAAAGCCTTGGTGCAACAGGCCGAAGCTGCACTAACAACTACACAAACCACGCTGGCTCGACTCGTGGTTCAAGCGCCGGTAGATGGCGAGGTGTTGCAAGTCAACATCCGGCCGGGCGAATTCGCCCAGGCCGGAGCCCTAAACACACCGCTGCTGGTGCTGGGCAATCTGGACCAGCTTCATGTGCGGGTTGACATTGACGAGAATGATGCCTGGCGGTTCGACAAAAACAGCAAGGCTGTTGCCTACCTGCGCGGCAACCGAGATTTCAAAGCCGATCTGGTCCTGGCTTATGTGGAACCCTATGTGGTGCCCAAAAAGTCCCTGACCGGCGATAGCACCGAACGGGTTGATACCCGTGTATTGCAGGCGCTCTACAGTTTTGACAGGAATCTGCTGCCCGTCTATGTGGGTCAGCAAATGGATGTATTCATTGAAGCCAAGGATTATGCCGGCAATGGCGGGTCATGATGATGACCACCCGTCCTGTTGCGCTGTTCATCACTATGCTGCTATCCGGCTGCTTTGCCGTCGGCCCTGACTACCAGCCTCCAAAAATTCCGGTTCCCCAGCAGTGGAGTGAAACGATTGTCGGCACACCTTCCCGCGCCGAGCAGCCGGATAAATGGTGGAAGAACTTTAATGATCCAGTACTCGACAGACTCATCAGCGACGCCATCGTTTCCAACCTGGATTTAAAGCTTGCCCTGGAGCGAGTCAAAGACGCCCGTGCCCTGCGCACCGCGACCATTGCAACAGGCTTGCCCAGCGTAGACGCCAAGAGCAACCTCAGCAGGCGGTTCAATAACTTTTCCACACCGGCGTCCCAAACAGGCACATCCTCTGGAGTCGGCGGTTTTGGTATCGGTAATCAGTTCATCAACATTTTCCAAATGGGCTTTGACGCCCAATGGGAACTGGATTTTTTCGGCGGCATCAGACGTTCGGTAGAAGCCGCCGATGCAACGGTTGATGTCGAAGTGGAAAACAGCCGGGATGTACTGGTTATCCTGCTTGGCGAAGTCGCCCGCAACTACATCGAGCTGCGCGCCAACCAACAGCTGGTCGTAATTACCCGTGAAAATTTACACGCACAGCAGGACACGCTGGCGCTGACTCAAATCCGGCAACAGGCGGGACTTGCAAGCATGCTGGAAGTAACCCAGCAACAAGCCCAGGCTGCTACGACAGAGGCTCAGCTGCCAAACTATGAAACGGCAGTTAAGCAATCGATACACGCAATCAGCGTATTGCTCGGTAAAGAACCTGGTGCGCTGGCTATCCGGCTTGATCAACAAGGCGTCATCCCAGCCGTTGCTGCTAATGTGATAGCCAACCTCCCCTCCGAATTATTGCAGCGCAGACCGGATATCCGCCGCGCCGAACGGCAACTGGCCGTAGCCAACGCATCCGTTGGCGTTGCGACCGCCGAACTGTACCCTAAAGTCAACCTGGCAGCGTTCATCGGCTTGCAAAACACAACCATCACCGACTTCACCCCGATCGGGAAATCATGGTCGGCAGCGTCGTCATTAACCATGCCGATCTTCAACTGGGGAAAACTGAACGCCAATATCGACAGCAAAAAAGCGCAATTTGAGCAGGCCTTCCTGACTTATCAGTCCACCGTTCTATCGGCTTTTAAGGAAGTGGAAGATGCACTCATCGCCTATAGCAAGGAGCAGGAGCGGCACAAAGCGCTGGCGCAAGCCGTTGAAGCAAACCAGCTGGCTGTTCAATTAGCCAACGAGCGCTATCTAAAGGGCTTGACCGCGTTTCTCGATGTACTGGTAAGCCAAAGGGCGCTTTATCAAACTCAGAGCGATCTGGTCACCAGCGAATCCGCGCTTTCCAGTAATATGGTTGCCTTATACAAATCGCTGGGCGGCGGCTGGCAAACCGAGGCTATGGTAGGTGATGTTAAAAAATAGCTTGCATCAACTCAAAAGTGACGTTTTTGAATAAATAAAAAATTGGCCAAAGCTTCCCAATTTTAATTTAATCAGCCGGGCATGGGTGTGAAATCGGTAACAATAGCGGCGCCAAGATGATGCCATATGACCGATTTGAATGCTGATCAACAATGCCTTAAGTACCCATGAGCCAAGTCAATTACAGGCACAACTAACTGTTTAATATTATTGCAGCCGCTAAGATCTAAAATAACACAATCGCGGAAAGTTGATGTTATTTATCTAGGATAATTTTATAAAACAACAACTTAAACGATCAATGGGTATATCCTGTCATTTCGGCCAAGCGATCAGCGATTTTTGCTAGAATAAGATTATCGTAATGCCGCTTTAATATTGAGTCAGTGGGTCGAGGAAATACTTCGGATTCAATTTCCATCAGAAGTTGGGTCAGAAAATGTCTTCTGAGTGTTGACTCTTCAGGGATTTGTTGTTTTTCTGCGGGCAAATTTGTGATTCTTACTGTTTCAGTTCTAGTTTCAGCAGAATCCGTTGATTGAACCGCCGATGTCGCAAGCATGCTTTCATAATGCCTACGTAAGACGGAGTCGGTGGGATAGGGATTGGTTATTAACTCCCGTTCAGCATCCAGTTGGGCGAGATAATGTCTTCTGAGTACTGAGTCTTCGGGAATTTGAGCCTTTATTTTTTCACAAGTATCGGCACCATACTCGTTAACGATTTTGACGGGTGGGATTTCAGTACTTTGTAGTGGTTCGATATCTTTTTGCTGGATGTTAACGGAAGGTTGCTGAACTGGCTCAAGATCTGCCTCGCCTTTATCTAACGCTTTATTTTCGCTTGCTATTGCCTCAGATGCCACTGAGTCAGACTTTTTCACTAAAGGGGCTTCGCGACTGGGGAATGTCTCTATCTTTTTGGGCATTTCAGACTTAAAAAATTTGTTTTTCACCCAAAAAGCCGCGGCCAACACAACCAATATGATTAATATACTTAATATGTCCACATTCCCCTCCATACTTTATTTATGATGTATAGCGCCTACCTGAAACCGACTTGGTCTTATGGACTCAATACAATAAGGCTATAAATCAGCGTTACAAATTTGCCACATTTAATTCTGTCGCAAAATCTGTCAAGCCAAGCGACAATTTATAATACATGGACACCCATATTATGCCAAGCTTTCAATCGATGGTTTTGAGAAGGTTAAGATTGCAGTCATACATCCGGATTTTGTGTAAAGCATATTGCTTATTCCTGATCGAATCTGCTGAATAGCTCCATATCACTTTCACGTACTCGACGTTTCAGAAATAAGCCATCATGTCATAATTGTCTGTGCAATCAGCGGTATTGTTCTTTTACTCGTTGAATTCAGTATTTCCAGGTCGAACTGATAACACTATTTTGTCAATAAGTATTTAATGCGCGGCTGCCAAAGGAGCGAACCGCGCGTTTGATGTATCAGTGGTTATCAATTACTTCTGTCTAACATTCTTTAAGACAAACCAATCCTTTCCTCGGATTCCATTTCCATCCAGAGTGCATTGTCTTCCTCGAAGGTTTCGATGATTTCGGAATCATTTAACCTGGGATTTAACTTATCAAAAATTAACTGCTTTAGGTTTTCGAAAACCTCCCAGAGATTATCGGACTTGGCTTTGTGATGAATCGCAATATCATGAATTTTGCAATCCATGTAAGCATTGCCATTTAGTAAGGAGCTCAATAGGTTATTGGCTTTTAATAGTGCGGCATCTGTCTGATAGGGGCAGACAGGTTTAATATCAGCATACGTTAATTGACTCATAACATCCTCTTAATATTAAAATCGCAGGAACTGTTTTCCCTGCGATTTTAATTATAGACAAGGTCTTCTTGACGTCAAGATATTTTGAAAGACTAAAAAATATCGGTTTTACTTTCCGGTAGATGAGTCTGTTGTGCGCGACAGCCAACCTGAAATGGTTTAAATAAACAGGCTATCGCACAACAGACCTATGTCTCGGCGACATCACTGATATTTAGGTACTGGAGGCTGGCTGTACTTGGCTGTATTCGCGGCAAATGGTTCGACTGGTCAATGCCGGGCACATGAGGACTGAACTGGTTAACGATGGCGTTATATTCATGGCCGCTTATAAACGCAAACCCGGTAGAGGCTTGATTTGGCATACTGATGGAGGCAGTCAATACACCTCTGACAATAATCCCGCACTGTTGCAAGAATATGGTCACCGATTAAAGGAAGGCAACCAGTCCTTCAGTAATAAAAATCACCAGCACAAAAATAACCGGATGATTGTCCATAGTCTTTTTAATCCGCGAGTTTTTCATGCTATCCATGAAGGGTGCAATCAGGATTAAAAATCCCACTACGCCCAATACCGACTTAATAGTCATTAACATATCTTGTATTCTTAAACATACTGCCCTGCGCACCAGGCTGACGACCATGCCCACTGAAAATTGTAGCCGCCCAGCCAACCGGTAACATCCAGCACTTCACCGATAAAATAAAGCCCCGGCACCTGTTTGCATTCCATGGTTTTGGAAGAAACGGCATCACAGTCAACCCCGCCGGAAGTCACTTCAGCGGTACGATACCCTTCGGTGCTATTGGGCTTGATCGTCCAGTTGTGAATCTGGTCTGTAACCTGCTGTATCTGTTTATCTGACACATCCTGTATCGACAAATCCAGCAAATCTTCAGGCAGAAAACTACTAACCAGCCGCTTGGGCAAATAGCCTTCCAAAATCGTTTTTAACTTGCTTTTGATCTTTTGCTGACGCTTTGATTTCAGTTCTGCGTCCAGGTTTACCTGAGGCAACAAGTTAATCACAATCTCCTCTCCGGCACGCCAATAGGATGAAATCTGTAAAATGGCCGGGCCGCTCAACCCGCGATGAGTAAACAATACATTTTCACTGAAACTCTGCCTTTTATTGCTGACTACACAAGGCACAGCAATGCCCGATAACGCCGAAAACTTTTCTTTATCCTCCGGCTGCAAGGTAAACGGGACCAACCCTGCACTGGTAGGCAGTACATTAATGCCAAATTGCTGGGCGATTTTATAACCGAAAGGCGTCGCGCCCATTTTGGGTATAGACAAGCCCCCTGTCGCAACCACTAATGACTGGCAAATAAAACTGCCGTTGCTGGTTTTAAGATGGAACCGGTCAGCTAGCCGTTCAACTGATTCGATGCGGGTATTTAACTGCACAATTACGCCAGCCTTGTCACATTCTGCCAGCAACATATTGAGGATATCCAGGGCGCTTTCATTGCAAAACAACTGCCCGTGATCTCTTTCATGAAAAGGAATCTGGTATCGCCCGATTAACGCCAGAAAATCCCACTGGGTGTAACGGCTAAGCGCTGACTTGCAAAAATGCGGGTTGTGCGAAATATAGTTATCAGGTTCAATTGAATAATTGGTGAAATTGCAGCGGCCACCGCCTGACATCAGGATTTTCTTTCCGGCCTTGTTGGCATGATCCAGAACCAGCACCTTACGACCGCGCTTGCCCGCCTCAATTGCACACATTAGCCCCGATGCACCCGCGCCGATAATAATGACATCGGCCTCAGCCATGATTTTCCATCAAAATGCCGTTAAGGGCGGCGCGCGCAGATAAACCGGTTTTCCCAGTAGCGGTTTTTAAGACTGGAAACAGTCACTCTTCCGGTGCGCTTACTGGGT
>JAQTLI010000149.1 GCA_028714995.1 Methylobacter sp.
TTCGATGACCCAGTTGTAAATAATAGTTACGGTAAGCCCTGATCACATCGATTTCCTGCCAGCTCATGCCGGTCAGAACCAACAGTTTATTCAGGGCAACTTTTTCCACCATCCCATCCATCATCGCTTCAATGGTTTCCAGCATCCTGATTCTTAACTTGCTGAAGGAGGCGCACTGGCTTCTTGCGGCCTTGATGGTGAAGCTTTTAATAAACAGGGTAATGCCATCAACCGTAACAGGAAACTGCACGTGATCCATTACCCTGAAATGCATGTTTTCCAGAATCGGAATATATTCATCCAGATAACGCTGCTGCCGGCTATAAAAATGCAGTCGGTATTCATCTACTCTCTTACAGGGATTAAGCAGGCTGATGCGCTGGTTGCCTGATGCCAATACCTGCTCAAGATGCAGCATATCTTTTAGCGCATAACGCGGCGAAACCAATGCCTGATATTCAGCGGGAAATGCCGAATGATACTTTTGCCACAACGGGTGACCAGTTTTCTTGCCCAAAGCTCTTTCAGCTATATGCTGTAAGGAAACCTGCCAGGTTTTGGTAAGTCTGTTCAATTGCCTGTCCGTCTTATTGAAAGTTTATAATGCGATTATTTGTTGGCAGGATGGTTTTTCAGTTCAGGTATTTTATAATCTCCAGGACGTTGCAATCGCCCTGTCTGGTATAAGTGACTGAATCCATCAGTGTCCGGATGAAAAAGATGCCCATCCCGCTTTCTTTCGGGTTGTCGAAATCCGGTAGCGGTACGGTTTCCAGATCGAAGCCCTGCCCGTGATCATAAACCTTGATATTCAATTCATTTTCTTCCATATGAATCGTTATTCTAACGTTATCTTCCGGTGCCGTCGCTGCCGAATGTTTGATGGCATTGGCGGTTGCTTCCGTTAACACCAGATTTAAATGGTATGCCAGAGCCTCCCGATCACCGGAAAAATCATTTATTTCTTTTGCTATATGTTCACCAATGCTTCCGATCAAATCCAGATATTTTGTCTGGGTCGGGATGATGACATCTACCTGAATAACGGAAGTACACATATATAACCTCTACTTTTCTCGGCAATTGCTCCATGCATTGCTCTACCTCCTGTGTCCCTACAGTCGTCTGTCAAAAGCCTCATTTAAATTCGTATAAATCTCGAATACCCTGTTTAAACGGGTTAATTCAAACATTGATAACACCTGTTGCTGCAAATTGGCTAAAGCAAGCTTTCCTGACCTCGCCGTCGCATTTTTATAGCCCGATAGCAAAGCGCCCAATCCTGAGCTGTCAATAAAGCGCACGCGCTCCAGCTGGACAACAATATTGAGCTCGCCCTGCTCTATCAGATGCAGAATATATTCCTTTAATTCACCGGAATTATGCGCATCTATTCTTTCCTCCTGAACGAAAAGAACACTGCAGCCATTTATTTTTTCCAGATTCAAATTCATTGGTTTTTCTTAAGTGCAGTCAAAATATAAAAACAAATTCTATTATTTCAATCATAGCACCATAACCGCCACACTCAACAATTCTTATAACCGACAAGCCCTGGCTGTGTGCGTATAATAGTTTTTTTCTGCACTGGATTTACGTTCCGGCCCGCAACAAGGAATCATAATGTCTCAAATAGTAGTTTGTGCCCTGTACAAATTTGTCACCCTGGAAAATTATCAGGCTTTGCGTCAACCGCTGCATGATGTCATGGAAGCCAATCAGGTTCGCGGTACCCTGCTGGTGGCCAGCGAGGGCATCAATGGCACGATTGCCGGATCACGCCAGGCCATCGATACAGTGCTGGACTGGCTGCGCAGCGATCCGCGTCTGGCGGATATCGATCACAAGGAATCGCTGACCGACAAGCCGCCTTTCAACCGCACCAAAGTTAAACTTAAAAAAGAGATAGTGACTATGGGCGTGGAAGGCATCGATCCCAAACGCGTGGTGGGTACTTATGTCAGCCCTGAAGATTGGAACAAACTGATCTCCGATCCCGAGGTCATACTCGTCGACACCCGCAACGACTACGAGTTCAAAGTCGGCACGTTTAAAAACGCCATTAACCCGAATACGACAAGCTTCCGGGAGTTTCCCCAGTACGTTAAAGAAAATCTCGACCCCGAAAAACACAAAAAAGTTGCGATGTTCTGTACCGGCGGTATCCGTTGCGAAAAATCCACGGCCTTCTTAAAAGAACAGGGCTTTGACGAGGTCTATCATCTCAAAGGCGGAATCTTAAAATATCTGGAAGAAGTCCCCGCACAGGAAACGCTTTGGGAAGGCGAATGCTTTGTTTTTGATGACCGGGTAACGGTTAATCTCCAGCTTGAAAAAGGCAATTACGACCAATGTAACGCCTGCCGCCTGCCTATCACCGAAACCGATAAGGCCAGCGATAAATATCAGCAAGGTATCAGCTGTCCTCATTGTTACGATAAAATCACGCCTGAGCAGAAAATCCGTTTCATGGAGCGTGAAAAGCAAATGGAATTAGCCAGGAAGCGCGGCGAAGCCCATATGGGTGCCGATGCAGCCAGGACGTTAGTCGAAAAACGCATAGCCAAACAGCAACAGCGGCAGCAAGTATTAGAAGAATAAAACAAAAACAATAACCGAGGCATAACATGGAAGCCAGCGCGAAAACAATTAAATCATTGGGAGTACTTTGCAGCGGTGGCGACAGCCCCGGCATGAATCCGGCGGTGCGTGCGGTGGTCAGAACGGCTATCGGCCTCGGCATTGATGTTTTCGGTATTTACAGGGGATATTCCGGCTTGCTGGAAGGCAATATCCGAAAACTCAGCTTGTCCTCGGTCAGCAACATCATCCAGCGCGGCGGAACCATCCTCGACAGCTCGCGCTGTATGGAGTTTTATGCGTCCGAACACAGACAAAAAGCCGCGCAGATTTTATCAAAGAACCATATTGATGGCTTGATCATTATCGGCGGCGATGGCTCTTTTACGGGCGCGATGTGCTTGAATCAAGAGCATGGCGTTCCCGTAGTGGGCATCCCCGGCACCATAGATAATGACATCTCCGGCACGGAATACACTATCGGTTTCAATACCGCCGTACAGACCGCCACTAATGCGGTTGACAACATCAGGGATACCGCGTCAGCACATGAGCGAACGTTTTTGGTTGAAGTCATGGGCCACAAGTCATCCGGCATTGCCTTGCAGGTGGGCGTATGCACCGGCGCCGAGCATGTTGTTTTGTCGAACCAGCCGGTTGATTACGAGAAAATTACTAACGACATTGCCAAGGGTGTTGCGCGCGGTAAAACGTCATCAATTATCATTGTTGCTGAAGGTGAAAAATCCGGTTTGTCCTATGAAATAAAAGATGTGTTGCTGAAGCACTATAACCTTAGCGTCCACGTATGCATTTTGGGGCATATACAACGCGGCGGAAGCCCGACTGCGCTGGATCGCCTGGTTGCCTCAAAAATGGGTTATGCCGCAGTACATGCCATTCATCAAGGCCAGCAGGTTCACGTTACCGCCTTTAACAAAGGCGATGTCGAAATCGTTCCGTTATCCATGTGCCTGGGTAGAAGAAATGAAATTGTCGCGCCACAACTTGAATTGATCCGCGCCCTGGCCATTTAGAGTTGATCCCATTCATGTTTCGATAAGCTCACCACGAACGGATCCAACAGTTTACCGTTCGTCCTGAGCCTGTCGAAAGATTTAATCAGCATTTCCTTGGGAGGATAAATCAATGAAAGCGCAAATAGGTCAAAAAGCCCCATTATTATCAGTTTCCGATTGGGTTCAGGGTGAACCGGTAAACTTTGATCAGTTATCAGGCCGGGTCGTGCTGGTGGAAGTCTTTCAGGTGAACTGTCCGGGCTGTTTTTTATATTCCCTGCCCCAGGCGGTAGAGCTGCACCGGAAATATTCGGATCAGGGTTTATCCGTATTGGGCGTCGCCACAGCGTTTGAGGATTTTGACAAAAACAATCTGGAAAACTTGATCAGGCTGGTTAAAAACGGTGAGGTTGTAGGCGAAACGCTGCACGTGTTGAACCGGCAAGGAAAATTAACCGCAGGCCACCTGCCCTATCGCATCCCCTTCCCGCTGGCAATGGATCGCCTGAACAAACGTCAGGCCGACGTGACCGATGATGAAATCGCGACTTTTATCAAAGACCGTGTACCCGGCTTTGGCCAGCAACCGGAACCTTATCAGCAAAAAATCAGGCAGCAAATACAGGATTATTTTCAGTCTCTTGATTACCACGCAGAAACCTTTGAACGTTTCGACTTAAAAGGCACACCCTCGCATATTCTGGTGGATAAAAAAGGCATGCTAAGGGATTGTGTATTTGGCTCTTATCCCGAGCTGGAAGCTCGGGTATTGGGATTGTTGCGGGAATAAAATTTCCTGGGCGCACGAATTGCGTTGCAATCGTTATTAAATCGATCTGGCCAAACGATGCAATGCTTCAGCGCCATGATTAAACAGCGGCCAGCCGTCACCGGGCAGAACGGCTATAATGCCGGGTAACTCTGCAAGGCGCTTGATGGATTGAACCGCCAATTTTTTATCGCTAAGCTTTGCGTCCGGCAGCAAACACAATTCGCCGCCGACATGGCAACGGATTAAATCACCGGTTATCAGCGTCGTATGCTCCAAAAGCAGCGCGAGCTCTCCCGGCGTTTTAGAGCCTTCCATCACGTAGGCTATTAATCCCGGAACCACCTCTTCATTGTCATAAATCCAGCGGTCGCATGAAATCGGAAAGGTATCTTCCTCCCCCGCCGGGCCATAAATCAATGCACCTGTATTCTCGGCAATATTTTCAGCATCCCGGCAATGGTCGCTATTGGTAATGACAATGAAGTTAACTCCACCAAGCTTTTGTAAATGACCGTGATCATGCTCGGACAACGGCAAGGGATCAATCAGGATGTTGCCACCCTCACGCACCCAAAGTACGCTGTGAAAATCCAGATTGCGTTCATTATTAAACTCAGACCAGCCAAACAGGTCTTTTCTGTGTAATTGTTTCATTTGAAAGCTCCTTATTTCATAATTGAAAGAACAACTAATTAATGTCTTCTGCCGTAAATTCCTGCCGGCTCGTTACCGAAACCTGACCGTTTCATGACAAGATAGCCTAAGGCAAAGCCAGGAGCAATTGCCGAGAGAGCTTTTTTCGTCTTAACTTAACTCAACCATTGAAATTAATACGGATTAAACACCCATTGCACATAAGTTCCTTTATTTTTACGGCTTTCAATTTTTAACTGCCAGCCGTAATAATCACAGATACGTTTCGATATAGCCAGCCCCAGACCGCTGCCTTGACTGGATTGCCCACGATAACCCCGTTCAAAAACCTGCCCAATTTCATCGGTATCAATGCCCTGCCCCGTATCAGTAACCGAAAACTCATGCTCATTTAAGAAAATAGTCACTGACCCCTGATCGGTATAAGTGACTGCATTTTTTATTAAATTACCCATCAGCATCGAGATAATCGGGCCAGGTGCATTAATGCTTGGATGTCCATGAATTTTTTTGATCACCTTTACCTGTTTGCCTGGCAGGCTACAGTGATCCTCTATCAGTTGCTCGACAACGGCAACAAGCCCGGTTTTATCAATAGTATCGTTTAGCGATACAGTATTACGCGCCAGCTGTAGCAAAGTATCCAGGCTCTCTGCCATTTCGTGTGCCGAACGTTGAATACGTTCTATCCGCAACCCGATATCCTTGGGTAAATCCGGTCTTAGCAACAGGCCTTCACTGGCTGCCATAATAACCGCCAGCGGTGTTCTCAATTCGTGACTGGCATTACCGGTAAACTCTCTCTCGCGCTGAATCAATGCCTGTAAGCGCTGACTGTAGGCATCAAATTCCAGGGCAAGAATACCGACTTCATCATCCGTGTAGTCCTCTGATAAATAGCCGACAGCCTTTTCCGGATTAAGCATTTTGATGCTTGCTGCCAGCGATGTTACCGGTTCCAGCGCTTTTTTTGAAAACCACAGACCGCACCAGGTGGCCAGCCAGAGAATAATAAATACAGCCGCGACCAAATAGATCATCAAATTGTATTCAAGCATTTCGATATCGGTATCATCATACACAATGATGTACCGCTGCTTGTTACGGTCTTTGATAGCGACATCATAACTGTGTTGATTATGCTCAACGTCATGTATGCCTTCAGGATAACCAGACAGGAAGCTCACTTCATCCACTGGTTTGTTCGCATCGACTTTATAGACCACCCAGTTTTTTGAGCGCTGCATCGATAACTCAGGGTTTTGCTCTGTCATCTTGATGAAATGCTCCAGTTCTTCCGTTAAATAGGAATCCATAAACTGGCTTTCGAGAGAGTTAAAGGAGATTTTCAGAAAAAAACACATGAAAATGCTGAGTAAAAGAGCGAGTACCGGGTAGGTCAGAAAAATCCTGAACCTGATTTTATGACGATAGCGCATTGCTTTCCTTTAATTGGTAACCGACTCCACGTACGGTATGCAATAAGGGATCTGCAAATGGCTTATCAATGGCATTACGCAGGTGATGAATGTGTACACGCAGGGCTTCCCCTTCGGGCGGAGTATCACCCCAGATGCTGTATTCAAGATTCTGTCTTGAAACCACGCGCGGCGACTGTCTCATCAGTAGTTCTAAAATCTGAAATTCAATCGAGGTCAATTCGATAGGCTCATTGCCGCGTGTGACTTCACGGGTTTCCGGAACAAGTTTCAAATCGGCAATACGCAATGTTGTTTGCTGACTAACGCCGGTATGGCGACGGGTTAAGGCATTGAGCCGCAGTTTCAATTCTTTTAATGAAAACGGTTTAACCAAATAATCATCCGCCCCGTGCTCAAAACCACTAACGCGGTCTGCCAAGGTATCCCTCGCTGTCAGCATTATTACCGGAACCCAGTTGCCGGCATCATGTCGCAAGCGTCTGCATAGCT
>JAQTLI010000150.1 GCA_028714995.1 Methylobacter sp.
ACTATCAAGCCTTACTGACCCAGCGTTGCCTTCATCTTTCCGAGTTGCCGAAGGTCCAATTGTCTGAACTGAATAATGAACACCCGTTTAATATAGACCAGCAACACACCGCCTACTCGCTCAACCAGGAAAGCTTTAAGCTTTTGCTTGACCCCATGCTGGCCACCGGCATGGAAAAAATATCGGCCATGGGTTACGGCTTGGCGCCTAATGCCTTGTCTAGCGCTGAAGGCGGTATGTCGCGTTATTTCAGTCAACGTTTTGCCCAGGTTACCAATCCGCCACTGGATTCAATCAGGGAAAGTGACGGCATGACTTTGCGCGTCGCCTTAGGTGCGAAACCTACTTTTTCGGACGAATACAGCAAACAGCTGATCATTAACACTCCGATTTTACAACGCACACAACTGGAACAAATCCGCAGGCAATCAGCAGTCAGCACAACCACTCTGGACATGCTGTACACCCCTGATTTTAATGATGCCAAACAAAACGAAGCGGCTCTGGAAGCGACCTTGTTGGCTGTCTGCGAAAAAGTCGAAGATGCAGCCAGAAAAAATACCGGCATTATCATTTTAAGCGACATTAACATCAGCAAAGACAAGGCGGCAATTCCCGCCCTGCTGATGATTGCGGCGGCTAACCAACACTTGGTTAAACAAGGGCTGCGCTTTAATTCTTCATTAATTGCAGAAACCGGACAGGCGGCAAGCCCGCATGATATCGCCACAATTTTAGGCTTCGGCGCATCAGCCATCTGCCCTATCAGTGTGCATAACCGTGTCATCAGCCATTATTCTGTTGAGCAACAGCAAAAAATTCTTGATACCTATCAAAAAGCCGCCGAAAAATCACTCATGAAAACCATGGGCAAGTTCGGCCTGTGTACTGCGGAAAGCTATATCGGTGGTGAATTCTTCGAGTCCAACTATCTGGATACCGATGAGCCAAAACTAAGCGCTTACTTCCCGAACATCCACGCATCGGTAGGCGGGGTGCGCTATGCCGACATTGCTGCCAGCGCAGCTGAATGGCATCAAAAAGCCCTGGCTGTCCGCGAGGAAAAAGATATTCCGTTCCTGGGCTTGTTCAAGGAACGCCAGTATGGCGCAGGGCATTCCTACGGCAATACGGCCGTCAGGGAATACATCAACATGACTGATGAGGATATTTTATATATTCCTCAAGACTACAAGTCTCCTGAAGCTTCGGATACAGCCTATTTTGATTTTGGTTACGAAAAACGTACGCCGGAACAAATTGATGCTTTCGGCATTACCCCGGCCTACCGAAGCTTTGCTAAAAACCTGTACCTTGAACGCGACTCCAGGCCTGCCGCATTACGCGACATCATGGATTTTCCGGCCGACATTACTTCTGCCGTAACAACGGCTGATTTTGACCGCATCTTGGGCAAACAAAACCTGCGCGGCAACATTAACTACCTGATCCGCGGCTTAAACGTAACAAAAACTGGCAACGATGCTTTCAACATCAATTTTTCAGAGAACTCGTCAACTCAACGTTTAGAGCAACTGGCAGAGCACTTTAAGAAACGTTTCTCCGACACCGGATTCAGCATTGCAGTAACAGGAAACTCAATCGACTTAAAACTTGCCGACACAGACAGTCTGCTGGCAAATTATTTGTCTTCCATACAAGCAGCCCGCAATCCGATTGCCTTGGCAGACGTACAGCCAGCGCATCAGATTACTGCGACATTGGCCTCCGGCGCGATGAGCCATGGCGCGTTGCTGGCTGAAGCACATGAAGCGGTTGCTCAAGGCACCAACATCGTCGGTGCCTTAAGCAACTCGGGTGAAGGCGGCGAGCATTCCAGCCGTTTCAACACCCTGCGCTCAAGTAAAATCAAGCAATTTGCCTCAGGACGTTTTGGTGTCTGGGCAGGCTATCTGGCTGACCCCAATATTCAGGAAATTGAAATTAAAATAGCCCAGGGCGCTAAACCCGGCGAAGGAGGTCAATTGCCTGCCGCTAAAGTCTCTGTGGAAATCGCCGCGTTACGCGGTGGTACGCCCAGAGTCGAACTAGTCAGCCCTCCGCCACATCACGACACTTACTCTATCGAGGATTTAGGCCAGCTTATCCATGATGCCAAAGCTGCACGCATTAAAGTCGGCGTGAAACTGGTTTCATCAGAAGGCATAGGCACGATTGCTGTGGGTGTTGCCAAAGCCGGTGCGGACGTCATCAACGTTGCCGGCAACACTGGCGGCACTGGCGCTGCTGCAGTCACCAGCCTGAAAAACAGCGGGCGCTCGCCTGAAATCGGCATATCCGAAGTACATCAGGCCTTGGCCCTAAATGGCCTGCGCGACAAAGTCATATTGCGTTGCAGCGGCGCGCATCAAAGCGGACTGGATGTCGTGAAATCCGCCATTTTGGGGGCCGATTCGTTTGAATTCGGCACCACTGCGTTAATGATGCTGCGCTGTGTCATGGCGAAAAACTGCAACGTCAAATGCCCTGCCGGTCTAACCACCGCCCACGAGGAATTCAAAGGCGACCCGCGTGTACTGGCGCAATATTTCATGAATCTGGCGCACGAAGTCAGGGAAATACTGGCGGTATTAGGCTACCAAAGCCTGCTGGAAATTCGCGGCAAAACCGATTTGTTGCACTTGATCGATCATCCGACCATGATAGGCCAGCTTGACCTGACCAAATTGCTGGCGCAGGTTGAAGTGGTAAAAATTGAAAAACCTATCTATCTGGAAGCCGACTTTAGTGTCGATAACAGAATCATGGAACGGGTTAAAGCCGGAATTATTGATGGCAAGCAGCAGCAAGTCATCATCGAAGGCGCTGAATTTAAGCTCAATAACTGCAATAAAACCGTTGGTGGCCAAGCTTCCATTGATATTGAGCGTATGCTTTCTTACCAGCTGAGCGAGCAGCAAGTTGCAGAATCGAAAGCCATCCACACCAACCAGCATGGTCGCCGTTATTTGGCAGCGGACAGCGTAATCATCCGCACCCACGGATCTGCCGGACAAAGCTATGCGGCATTCCTGAATGACGGCATGCGTATGGAGCATCTTGGCACCTGTAACGACGGCGTCGGCAAGTCTGCATGCGGTGGCACCATTGTTGTTGAATCGCCGGGGGGCGGCATTAAAACGCCCGGCAATAACGTATTAATCGGCAACTTTGCCCTATTTGGCGCTACCGGCGGCAAAGCCTTTATCAATGGCGAAGCCGGAGACCGCTTTGCGGTTAGAAACTCAGGCGCAATGGCCGTAGTTGAGGGTGTAGGCGACTTCGCCTGCGAATACATGACTAACGGAGCCGTTTTAAACATAGGTGGGTTTGGCAAAGGCTTCTGTAATGGCATGTCCGGGGGCAATGCTTATCAATACGATCCTGAAAACCGCTTGGAGCATCTTTACGACAAGTCTTCCGTTGAAATCCATAGCCTGGCCGAGGACACCGACACTGCCCGCGCACATGAGCAGTTCATCCTTTATATGCTGGAACAGCATGCGGAATACGCCAACTCAAGCAAGGCCAGGAACCTGATCACCAACTGGGCTGATGAACGCAAACACTTCAAATTTGCACTGCCATTATGGCTGTACAAAACCCAGACGGCTGAATTCCTGAAACAGGCTATGGATCGCAAGGAAATGATCGAGGAACTAGCTATTGATTATGCTGCTGCGCAAATCGCACAGGTCAAAAAAGCCTATCAACATGCGCAACCGTTATTCAATGGGGAAATACCGGCGTATGGTGCTGCGGATACAACCCTGACCTTTAAATTGGTTAACAGTTTTGCAGTGCTTGAAAAAGCCCAGCAGGTTGCCCAGGAAATGCTTAAACACCTGCCAGAAGTGCTGCGCTCACAAAGCCAGATCGAGCAGGCGGCGCGCAAACTGATTATTGAACGCCCGCGTAAACTGCAGGACGCGCTGGTAAAAAACATACGCGAAGCCTACAGCAATTACAGCGACGACCAGCTTGCCTGCCTATTGGCCGAAAAACGCCTCAATGATTACAAGACAGCGTTAATCAATCGCGATGTACAGAGCATTTATTCCATAGGTTCTACCGCCTGGATTATTGAACAGGACAAAATCAATAAACAGGCGCTAGCGGGCATTCCTTCTATTGAGGAATACCTGGCCGGACTCGTTGGGTTGAGCATTGTTCAAGACATGATGAACGAACAAGCGGCCTGAACCAAACGCCCTCTTACTTTCACACGCATCCTCATACCGGCTATGGGGATGCAGAAACAGACATTGATTTGTTAGCAACTAAAATGAAAACACCTCATATTCCACTAGACGCCCCATACAGCGAAAGTCAGCGCGCTTGGTTAAATGGCTTTTTTGCCGGCATGCACACACATATGATCCAAAGTGCAGGCTCGGTGAATCAGGCGGATGCCCGCATCATCAACATACTTTACGGCAGCCAAACCGGCAATGCCGAATCAGTCGCCAATGATGCCGCCACAGTCGCAAAAGCTCACGGCTTGAAGCCATCGGTAAAAAGTATGGATGAGATCGAAATCGACGCGCTTTCAGCCATGGAATATCTGCTCATCATCACCAGCACCTATGGTGAAGGTGAAATGCCTGATAATGCCCAACTGCTGTGGGATGCCGTGCGCGCTGAATCCGCGCCCAGACTTGATCGTACCAAGTTTTCTGTACTGGCATTGGGCGACACTGCCTATGATTTATTCTGCAAAGCGGGTATAGACTGGGACAACAGACTGGCGGAACTGGGCGCAACCCGTGTTTTGGGTCGCACTGATTGTGACGTGAGTTTTGAAGAGCCTGCCGAAAGCTGGATCAGTGAAGTCATTCCGCACATGGCCGAAGGTGCATCCGCTGCTGCCATTGTTGATACCGTTTCCGGCCACGCAGAGAAACCGCAATACACCCGCAAAAACCCGTTCCCTGCCAAAATGCTGGTTAACCGCCTTATAACCGCTGAGTCATCGTCCAAAGAGACACGCCATTACGAAATCTCCATTACCGGCTCAGGCTTAAGCTACGAAGCCGGCGATGCCTTATGTGTAGTTCCGACTAACTGCCCGGAATTAGTCGCCGACATCATCAAGGCCATCGGCTGCAAGGGCGATGAAATCGAGCCGGTAAATGACGAGGAGATGACGCTGCATGAAGCATTACGTACCCATTTTGAAATCAAATTGCCCAGCAAGGAACTGGTCGAAGAGATTGCCATCCGCTCCGGTGACCAGGAACTCAACGGCATTATTGAATCCGGCGATAAAGAAAAGCTGGCGGATTATTTATGGGGACGCGATACGCTCGACTTACTGCTGCAATCCCCCAACTGTGAATTTGCCGCCGCTGAATTACTCGCCCTGCTAAAGCCGCTGCAACATCGCGCCTACTCGATTTCCTCCAGCGGCAAAATGCATCCTGATACGGTTCACTTGACGGTTGCCAGCGTCCGCTACGAAAGCCATAACCGCCAACACAAGGGCGTCTGTTCAACATTCCTGGCTGATCTGGTTGATGATGAAACCGACGTATGCTGTTTCTTCACCCCCAATAAAGTCTTCAGGGTCCCTGAAGGCAACAGCCTACCCATGATTATGGTCGGCCCCGGTACCGGTATCGCGCCGTTCCGCGCATTCTTGCAGGAACGCGAATACAGAAAAGCGTCAGGCAAAAACTGGCTATTCTTTGGCGACCGCAACGCCGCGACAGATTTTATTTACCGCGAAGAACTGGAAGCTATGCAGAAAAGCGGCCTGCTGACGCGACTGGACCTGGCTTTTTCCCGAGATCAGGAAGCCAAGATTTATGTTCAGGACAAGATGCTTGAAAACGGCGCTGAACTGTTTGCCTGGCTGGAACAAGGCGGTTATTTCTTCGTCTGCGGCGATGCTTACAGAATGGCTAAAGATGTCGATAAAGCCTTGCATGATGTGATTGCCAAACACGGCAACCTGTCAGAACAACAGGCCATCGATTACGTCAATCAACTGAAAAAAGACAAACGTTACGTCAGAGACGTTTATTGATCATTGAAATTAAGGCTTCTCAGAGTGGAGTAGGCTTCGTCCACTCCTATCTGAAAACGTCTAAAGAGCTTTGGATTTTGTTTTTCCGCACCGCTTACATTGATAAACCGTAATCAGCTTTCCCTGCTTCACATCGAACTGTTTTTCCTTCAGGATTTCCCATTTGTGAAAGCCGCTGCGGCATAAAGTATTGCCTTTCTGAATTTGCGAAACTTTTGGCCGTTTAAACTGAATTACGTCACCCATGTTTTTCTCCCAGCCAAACAAACCACCACAAGAACTCGCGTCATTAAATTTGACTGATTCAGCAGAAACCCACACTCATGTGGGGTCGATATCACTTATGCAATGTCCATCAAGGGAATAAAGCCGCCATCACACCGACTGAATGGCTAGGACTAGACGTATGTTTTACATCACTTTTTAGCGATTGCATTCCATGCTGCAAGCCAAGCTTGCGAATGATAGAAATCAGCTTTCTTGTCAAGAGCACCGTTCAACACCATACGCAAAGTATTATCAATAATACCGAAGAAATACGCATAACCAAGCTGCGGGGTCATATTGCGTATCTCACCGGATTGAATGCCAGCCTCGATAATCTTGATGATTTTTACGAAAGGGACTGTTTTCAAGACTGGCTTTTCATCCGGCAAAAACTCATTGATTTTTAAAAACAGCAGAAACCGCATCACATCAGGCGCATCATCCGTCAGTTTGAATAACAAATCAACAATGCCCCGTAATTGCTCTGATGGTTTTTCATTTTTACGCCTGATATCATCAACCGAAACACTCAAACTATCGAGAATATTTGTATACAATGCGGCGGCAATCATCTGCTTGGTTTTAAAGTGCTGATAGATTGCGCTGGTAGTATTTAAGCCGGCTGCATCTTTGATATCGATTAATGAAGTA
>JAQTLI010000151.1 GCA_028714995.1 Methylobacter sp.
CCTCTTTAAGATCGGTCGGCATGCCTTCGCCATGAGCATACATTAAGCCCAAATTATACTGGGCAAGTACATTGCCTTGTTCAGCGGAGGTTTGGAACCATTTTTGAGCCTGACGGTAATCCTTTGCCACTTCACTGCCTAAAGCGTATTTTGTACCCAAATCAGTTTGGGCAACAGCATCGCCCTGCTCCGCCCTTTGCTTTAAATCAGCCAGCTTGTCCGCCCATGTGACTGGTGAGTAAGCTATCCAGACACTCAACACCCCTCCTATCCATTTCGATCGCATCTTGTTTACCTGTTAAAATATTTGAAAAAACTTCGTAGGGTTAATCAATCATCGTCATGATGACGTCGATACTGCCCATAGCCTCTACCTTCTCCACCATATCCACGTTCACGGTATTCGTCATCTCCACGATAAGGCTGATACGCCTGATAATTGCTATAGCCATAGTTTCCATACGGCATTTGTCCGGGGTATCGAACACCATATCCATTTCCCATCGGCAAAGAATAACGCCCATACGGGGAAGAGTAGCCAGCGCAGCCGGTCATTAATGTAATAATAAAGATTGCTGCTATCGAACGCACGCAAGTCATGTTCATGCTTTTCCTCAGGATCCAATTGTTGTTGATTAATAATTCCCATTACCCAACCAAGCGCCCGCAGCACCACCGATACCAATTGCTAACGGGTTACCTGCCCCCATCACGGTACCAACAACACCGTCAAGCAAGCCTTGTGGCGAACGTTGGTCGTAGCTGTAACGCGGTGGCGGCGGGAGTGCGTAATAACGAGGTTGTATTGGCACATATTCGGCGACTCTTTCAGAAATATAGACGATTTCTTCCCGGTAATAACTGGGTGCAACCGGCTGATAATAAGCAGGATAGTATTCGCGCCCATAGGCACGATTCAAAACTTCTATTTATAAATTTAATTCAACAGTCATTATTTTTTTGATAAAAATATGAGCATAAAAAACAGCTACACCAAAAATACTTGCAAGGATAATATCTAATATCATGGTAATTTTGTTCCTAATAGATGTAAGTTAAATATTTATTCAATAGATTCATGTAAGCATGCTAACTATTGAATCTATGGTAGCTTTTAGCAAGAACTTACAGACTATCAAGCTATTTCCATGCCACTTCTAATATGATGAGTAAAATCAAGCCTCCTTACTGAATCAGAATGGGTTGAAATAGATGGTGAAGAGACTAAAGGTTGAAAAAAACCTTTTCTTACGGTTTTTTTCAACCACACTAAAACAATTTATGATTAATACATCTTCCACTTGCCCCATGAATTTCTGGAGAATCACTGTTGGATGCTATTCGCAACGGTGTTTAAAGCCTCATCAGTGACTACTTAAAACTTAATCTCCAATGGAGACAAAATAGCATGCATAAGTTCACGCGCTTATTCGATGTAATCGTAACCGTATGGATATTAGGCTGTGTAGCGACTCTGTTGGCCTACTGCCTGTGGTCGCTGGATCGAGGTCTAGACCTGACCGACGAATCTTATTACCTGGCAGCTGCGATTAATCCTGATGCCGTAATTCTCTGGGCTACGGCTATGCACTGGTTCACCTCGGACCTGTGGCAATTGAGTGGGAGTTTGGCTGGGTTTCGCGGCATGGGCCTGGCAATTTTGACGGTCTCGTCCGTGGTTCTTGCTTTGGGGGCGGTTCGTGCCTTCCTGATGAGTGGCATCGACGTTGTGGCCCGAGGTTTCCCGATTTTATTAATCGTAGCCTGTAGTCTGGCGGGAGCACTTCTCTATCATGCCTTCATGCCCTTCACGCCCTCCTACAATTTGTTAGCAGTTTCGGGAGTCTATATGGCCCTGGGACTGATATATCTTACGGCAAACATCCCTCGTAGTTTGCGCTTCTATTGCTTGCAATTTCTTTCGGGAACTGCCCTAGGGATTGCCTTTCTCGCCAAATTTTCCTCCGGCGTGCTCGCTTGGAGTATCGTGTGCGGTATCGTGGTTGTATTAGGAGGCTCGTCTTGCCAACGTATTCAGGGAATGGGACTGATTACGGGCAGCATGGCGACTACGAGAACAACAAGGAACAATGATCACCAACGAAAACAGATAATCTGGGGTGTTAGATAAGTTGAATGCAAAAGAGCGTCAAAGTTTGCCAGTTGTTAGTCGCTATCACTATGTTTTTAACGTATAAACGGCCTGTATCGACTGGAATAACAGAGTTTAATAGGGGGGAATTGGAAGCTGTTTTACAGTTTTAGGGAGCCAACACACCCGGTTGCGACTGCGGACCGGTTTGTCCAATGTTCATAAGGTTGACAAGCCTCGTAATAAGCCTATAATCAAAACAGTTAGAAAAATATGATTTCACTTTATTTATCAATTCGATGTCTCTGCTATAGATCCTCGTTCTGTTCTTCATTTAGTAATTTTCAAATTTACCAGCCTTATTAATGTTTTATAATGGGTTTCATTTTAGACCGCATTAACAAGCTTTACTAAAGTTAATCGACTTATGGCCAGTGGTTTTAACCCTGTCTATAGCAATACTATTCCATTTTCAACAAAAAGAGACACATGACTCCATCAAACAATTACAGCGCTTACTTTCAAGCGCAACTTCAAGTTATCCCCAAAAAAATAGTCAAATCCGCTAAAGAAAAATCTAAAGTGGTTATCCGATACAAACGTAATTGGACACAAGAGCAACAACCCGTTTAAGGATATTGCATAAGTACTCGATGCTCTCAAAGATGAAGGGGTTTTGTATTTAGCACGAATATAATTACATTAAGCTACCTTAAGTATCTAAGTAATCCCTATGAATATCATCGGCAGTTGGACGTGGAAAGGTTTGGGCGATGCGCTCTTTAGTCCCAAAGCGACCGGCATAGAATCCAAAATAAACGAAGTTAAGCAACGCTTACCGATTCCTGTTTTTTGGCTGCTGGGCAAAACACAAGCCGGAAAAACATCACTTATTCGAGCATTAACCGGCAACGATGCGGTTGAAATTGGCAATGGCTTTCAGGCTTGCACTAAACGATCGCAGTTTTACGATTTCCCATCATCCAGCCATCCGATGATGCGTTTCCTGGATACGCGGGGCTTGGGCGAAACCGCTTATAATCCCGGCGAAGACTTAACCTGGTGTGCCAATCAGGCGCATTTATTAGTCGTGGTGTTACGGGCTTTAGACATGAATCAAGCGGAGGTGGTTGATACAGTGCTGACCATTCATGCTCAACACCCGGACTGGCCTATCATAGTGGTGCAAACCGCCTTGCACGAAGGCTATGCTGGCGATGCCGAGCATATTCAACCGTATCCTTATCAACAAACACCATTTCCTCCGCAAGTGCCCCATGCCTTGACGCAAGTGCTATTGCATCAACGCGACTGGTTTAAGTCTGTGCCTGTGCATTTTGTGCCGGTTGATTTCACCCTGCCGGAAGATGGTTTTGAGCCTGCCGATTACGGGTTGGATGCGTTATGGGACACCATTGAAAAGGTGCTGCCGGCGGGTGTGATCGGCTTATTACGCGGTACCGAGCCTCATAAAGAATTGCTGGATTTTCATGCCCAACAGGCTCATCCGCACCTTATCGGTTACGCAGTGCTTAATGTCGGCATGGGCGCGATTCCCCTGGCAGGTTTGCCATTAGTGTTGGCTGTGCAAGCCAAACTGTTTCATAGTATCGCTTCAATTTATGGCCTGGAGTTGACCCGCAGACTTTATGCCGAATTTACCAGCCTCATTGGCGTCAGTGTCGGTGTAGGATTATTAGGGCGGGAATTGCTTAAATTTGTCCCTGTTTACGGTTCGGCGGTGGCAGGCGTTTATTCGGGAGCGATGACTTATGCACTGGGTAAAGCTTTTTGCGTGTATTTGTATGGTGTTAAACGTGGCGCTTTACCTGACCATGCGACGTTAAAGCAAGCTTACGACGAAGCTTTCGCCCATGCGCGTCAATTGCTAAAAAATAAGGAAACTTAACTTATGCCCATATCTGTAACGCACTTTGGAATTGTGTTGGCGGTGGTATTTTTAATACCCTGGCTGGCGTTAATAGGCTTGGGCGGTTACTGGTTGTGGCAACAGGGTTGGATTTATCAGTTCATGGGCATCTTATTGGCGAACATTGCGCTGATCTATGGCCTGCTGCGCTGGCGCAGCCATAGCGCAAAGCCATTGTTTGTAGAGCCCATTGAGATACAGCCAAATCCAAACTGGCCGGATAAAGCTCAACTGGCGTGGCGAGAACTTAAGCCATTGACCGAACGCTGGCAAACAGAATCGGGCTTATTGACGGACTCAAGCAAAGCCTTAAAACTGACTAATGAAGTATTAGCGCTGGTTGCTCGACACTTTAATGCCGATTCCAAATATCCTATTTTAGAATTTCCGCTGCCGTATTTGCTCAAACTGATTGTGTTGGTCTGTGAAGATATTCAACACGACGTATTGGATAAAATTCCCGGCAGCCATGCGGTGAGAGTCGGCGATTTATTACGCGCCAAGCAGGCCATCGACACTTTTAATAAACTTAGATCGGTTTTCGATGTCGGGAATTGGCTATTTAATTGGTCCGGCGCAGCGCTGGCTAAAGCACGCAGTTTATTACTCGGCAAAGGGCTAAATACCGTCACCAATGAAATATCGCAACGTTTGATCAGCGCTTATATTAACAAGCTCGGCTATTACGCTATTCAACTCTACAGCGGTCAATTAACCTTGGATGATATTGTACCGACCGAGGTATTAACCGCCGCCTCAAAAGAAGACATTGCGGAAAGCGAAACGCATGACCTGTCGATAGAGCCGCTTCGACTGCTTCTTTTAGGCCAGGTCAGCAGCGGCAAATCCAGTTTGATTAATGCCTTATTTGGCGAAATAAAAAGCGCGGAAGGAGTCTTGCCCACTACCGCGGAAATTACCCCTTACCTGCTCGAACGAGATGGACTGCAACAAGCCATCATACTGGACAGCGCCGGTTATGGTGGTTTAATACACGGCCAAGCACCTGAGGCGTTAATGCAAGAATGGGCAAAAGTCGATGTAATTTTAATGGTTTGCAATGCCGCGCAAGCCGCCCGCCAAGTTGATACGCAGCAACTGAATGCCATTCGCCAGTATTTTCAGGAACAATGCCCCAATCAAGCTTTGCCGGTTATCATTGCGGTGGCTACGCATTGTGACCGTTTACGTCCAGTCCGTGAATGGAGTCCTCCTTACAATATCCAACAACCGGACAACGCTAAAGCACACAGCATTCGACAGGCTTGTGTAGCATTGGCCCAAGATTTGAGTTTACCACTGGACTGCATCGTTCCCGTTTGTCTTGCCCCTGAAAAACCTGCTTACAATATCGAAGACGGCTTGATACCACTGATTCACGAACATCTTAACGCGGCGCAACGGGTGCGTTATTTGCGCTGTTTGCGTCAGCAGCAAGCAGAAAGCTACTGGCAGCAATGGCGAAAGCAGGCATTACAAGCGGGACAGCTTATTTTTAAACTTTGAGGAGAGTAAAATATAATTTAAAAATTAACTTTCAGTAATCGACAAAACGTGGGTGCAGTTTCGAATGATTTTGTGAAATTTCTGACGGTCGGCTGCTGGCCGAGGCTGATGATGTGGACTCCTCTCACTCCCACGGTGTCATAATTCACCGCTATTTAACGGGATACAAGAGGAGTTAATAATGAAACCTAGCATCATTGGTTTAGATATAGCAAAGCACGTATTTCATCTGTATACGATTCAAGCAGACGGCAAAATTTTCAAGAAAATGTTGAGACGAAAGCAAGTTCTGGAGTTTTTTCCAATTATCCCAAGAGTCTGATTGGTATAGAAGCTTGTGGAAGCTCGCATTATTGGGCAAGAGAACTGATGGCGCTGGATCATGACGTCAAGTTACTCAATGCCCGCCATGTTAAAGCCTTCGTTAAAGGTAATAAAAATGACTTTAATGATGCAGAAGCGATTT
The DNA here is from genome assembly GCA_028714995.1 of Methylobacter sp. Taxonomy (GTDB): domain Bacteria; phylum Pseudomonadota; class Gammaproteobacteria; order Methylococcales; family Methylomonadaceae; genus Methylobacter_A. The sequence continues at coordinate 5,995 of JAQTLI010000151.1, forward strand.
TTGATGCAGTTGCAAGACCGAATGTTCGAACCATCTCCATTAAATCGGTGGCACAGCAGGATGTTCAACTCATCCATCGCTTACGGCAAGAGGCTTTGAAGAGACGAACTGCACTGGTGAACCAGCTGAGAGGCTTATTAAGCGAACGGGGGTATTGTCATTGAGCAGGGTGTCAATCAGGTCAGAAAACGTTTGCCTGAGTTGTTGGAAGATGTGGGGAACGCCTTGACTCCACTGAGTCGAGTCGCTTTTGCAGAACAATATGAGCGTTTATTGGCAATGGACAAAGAGCTACAAGGTTTTGATAAAAAGATCAACGCACTCAGCTAGGCAAACGAGCTCAGTCAGCGTTTTGCAGATGTCCCTGGCGTTGGCCCCATGACAGCAACCATCGTAGCTGCGGAGTTAGGCGAAGGCCGACAGTATGCCAATGCTCGGCACTATTCAGCCAGTCTAGGGATCGTCCCGAGACAATGTAGCAGTGGCGGCAAATCGGTGTTACTAGGTATCAGTAAACGCGGTAATTGTTACATCAGAACCTTACTAATCCATGGCGCCAGAGCCGTGTTGCGCACCTGTCATAACAAAGAAGACAAACTGAGTTTATGGTTACAGCGATTAATTGAGCGACGGGGTTTTAATGTGGCCGCCGTAGCGTTAGCTAACAAAAATGCTCGGATTCTTTGGGCCTTGGCAAACAAAACGGAACGTTATCAAATGATTGTCAGTGCTTGATCACAGTCAGTGATTCCCCCTTTAACAACCGAGTACAACCAGATTGCGGAGGTAACGATCCCAATTGATGACAAAAAACAGGTCAGACCCGAATGGCACTTACTTAAGAGATAACTCCATGAATTAAGTAAAGAAAGTGGCTGGCCTGGTGGTAAGCTTTAGTTACCAAACCATCGTAGCCACCAAACAGCCAGCCGCTATGCATATTAATCG
>JAQTLI010000152.1 GCA_028714995.1 Methylobacter sp.
ACGGCTTCTTCTCCACCTATGAGGCCTTCGTCCACGTCATCGACTCGATGTTCAACCAGCATGCCAAGTGGCTCGCCATGTCCAAGGAAGTCCCCTGGCGCGCGCCGGTGTCCTCGCTCAACCTGCTCATCACCTCGACCGTGTGGCGCCAGGACCACAACGGCTTCACCCATCAGGACCCCGGCTTCCTCGACGTGGTGGTAAACAAGAGTCCGGCGGTGACCCGCATCTACCTGCCGCCCGACGTCAATTGCCTGCTCTCGATCGCCAACCATTGCTTGAACAGCACCGACTACATCAATGTCATCGTGTGCGACAAACAGAAACACCTGCAATACCTCGACATGGACGCAGCGATCAAGCACTGCACCAAGGGTATCGGCATCTGGGGTTGGGCGAGTAACGATCAGGGATTCGAACCGGACCTGGTGATGGCAAGCGCTGGCGATATTCCTACCAAGGAAGCACTGGCAGCGGTGGTGTTGCTGCGCGAGAATTTCCCTGAACTGAAGATTCGCTTCATCAATGTGGTTGACCTCTACAAGCTGACTCCTGAAGTAGAACACCCGCACGGTTTATCGGACAGGGATTTCGACAGCCTGTTTACACTGGACAAGCCTATCCTCTTCAACTTCCACGGATATCCCTGGCTGATCCATCGCCTGGCCTACCGTCGCAACAACCACAAGAATCTGCATGTGCGAGGCTACAAGGAAAAAGGCAGCATCAATACACCGCTGGAGCTTGCCATCGAGAACGAGATCGACCGTTTCAGCCTGGTGATTGACGCCATCAACCGCATTCCGGCTTTGCGTGTGGCGGGTGCGCATGTGAAGGAGAGCATGCGTGACAGGCAGATCGAATGCCGCAACTACGCTTACGAGTACGGCATCGATTTGCCCGAGGTTGACAACTGGGTATGGCCGTATTGAACCGATCTGTTCTGACTATCAACAGCGGCTCGTCCTCCATCAAGGCGAGCCTGTTTTCCGCTGATGGCGCGCGTCGCAATTTCCGCTATGAACATGTGCACGACCAAAGGGAAGCGTTCGATCAGCTCCTGCACGATCTGGAAGGTGATATTCCGGAGGTGGTGGGACATCGTTTTGTCCATGGCGGTGATATTGCCGACCCGGCAAGGCGGGTTGATGCCACCGAGCGTTCCCGGCTGGAAGGACTGATCCATCTTGCCCCGCTGCACCTACCGGGCAATCTGCTCGGGCTGGATTTGTGCCTGCAACATTTCAATGCGCCGCAGGTCGTCTGCTTCGATACGGCTTTTCACGCCACCATGCCCGATTTGGCCAAACGTCTACCGATTCCAAACGAGCTTGGCTTGCGCCGCTTTGGTTTTCATGGGCTCAATTATGCCTACATCGCCGAAATGCTTGCGGGGATCTTGGGTGATGTGGCTTATAAAAAAGTTGTCGTCGCACATTTAGGCAGCGGCGCCAGCCTTTGCCTGATGGAAAACCTGAAATCGGTGGACACCACAATGGGTTATACCCCGGCGGGCGGCATCCCGATGGGAACGAGGAGTGGCGACCTTGATCCCGGCGTGATGCTGGAGCTGGCGAAGCGGTATAATCCCGAACAATTGAGCGATGTGGTGTTTCACAAGATGGGGCTGATGGCTTTGTCCGCAGGTGAAAGTTCGGAAATGAATGACCTCCTTTCGAGCAACAGTGAAAACGCCCAATTCGCCGTTGATTATTTTTGCCGCCAGGTACGAGCTGCGATCGGCGGCTTTGCAGCCAAGGCTGGCGATATTGATGCGCTGGTTTTTTCAGGAGGCATAGGTGAGCACTCCCCCGAAGTCCGTGAAAAAATCTGCGCTCCCCTGGCTTTTCTCGGGTTTGCCTTGGACCAGGCTGCCAACCACGCCGGGGTGAACGAAATCGGACTTGCCGGTCACAAACCCGTACTCATCGTCCCGGCTGATGAGGAAGTCATGATCCACAACCTTTGCTTAAGCGCTTGCCCGTAAATATCCAGTCTTATACCGTGTTTGAGTGTACGCATCTTCCATTATAAAAAGCGCAGGACTCAACCTCAAAGTGCAATCCTGGTACTCATGCATGTCAACCAGTGGAAAATATTGCCGCTGTTTTGCAATAGTCGTCGTTTGCCGACTGTGATAGTATACAAATCCTGATTTTGGCACTTCCGGCATGCCTCGCGATTAGTAAAAAATGACCAACCATGCCAAATATGCTCCCCCTATTTAATTAAGGCTTGATTCTGTTTACCCATTAACGACACAGTTGAAAAAAGGTTACTGCTATTTTCCTTGTCAGGATTAGTTAACAACCGATAGTTCACCTATATCAAATTTTCCCCGTTCAATTGCAGATTGCTGTTTATGAGCAGCAGCTGGCCTGTTTACGATAAAACCTGGTATGAAAACACTCAAAACACATGGATCGAATAAAATCGCATGCGGAATCGATTTTGGAACTTCGAACACGACGGTAGCGATTGCCCATGGAAATGGTGATCCAATAACATTGGTTCCGGTAGAAGAGCATCATTTAACCATACCCTCGACAATTTTTTTTCCGACAGAAAGTCCAACCGTTGTTTTTGGCCGTAAAGCTATTAATGCCCATGTTGCCAGGGAGGACGGCCGGTTCATGAGAAGTTTTAAGCGTGTGCTTGGAACTTCACTTATGAATGAAGGAACCTATATCAGCGGAAGAAAAACAAAATTCGAGAACATTATTGGCCATTTCATCAATGATATAAAAAATAAGGCCGAGTTAACGGCTGACAAAGAAATCAGCAATGTGGTTGCAGGCAGGCCGGTTCATTTTGTCGATGGCAATGACAGAGCTGACAAAGAGGCAGAAGGCCAACTCGAAGCCATATTCGCATCCGCTGGTTTTAAAAATATCCGCTTTCAATATGAGCCCATTGCCGCCGCATTTGCTCATGAATTAGATATGGGCGATACAGAACGATTAGCTGTCGTTATGGACATTGGCGGCGGTACATCCGACTTTACGATAATGCGGTTATCGGAGCGCTATATCCAAAAACAGGATCGCCAGGAGGATATTCTGTCTAATGCGGGAATTCGGGTTGGCGGTAATGATTTTGACCGGGCATTGAGCCTGAAATCTTTTATGCCATTATTAGGACTGGGTTCCCTTTGGGGTTCCAAAGGACTGGGTTTTCCAATAACGCCCTTCTTTGATCTTGCAGAATTGAGCAAAATTCAGTGTATGTATACGCAAAAATATAAAAGGGATTTAAAGGGACTAATCAGTCAATCAAATGATAAAGCCCTTACCGGCAGACTGCTGTCAATTGTAGAGGAAGAACTGGGACACACCTTGATGTCCATAGTTGAGGAAGCCAAAATTCACCTTAGCTCATGCGAGCAAACAACGGCTGATCTTTCTTTCATTGAAGAAGATTTGCAGTCGCATATAGATCGGACACAATTCGAGGAAAGCCTGTATGGGAGTATTGAGAACATCCGGCAAACTATTAATGAATGCATTGTTATGGCTGGTGTGAAAGCCGACGAAGTTGCCCTGGTAATCCTAACCGGCGGCGGCACCGCTATTCCGATGATTCAAAAAATCACTCGTTGTATATTTCCGCATGCCGAAATTTCTGATGGCAATCGATTGTCAAGTGTTGGCTTCGGTTTGGCATGTGACGCCAGACGGTATTATTTAGGGGTTAATTGAAGAAAAGTTTATCATGCAAGGCAGCGCCGAAAACCTGTCACTTTCAGCGCCGGTTTTATCCATTTACAGGCAAGGGAAATATAAAAAAACAATGATCTTACATGACCAATATCCACCTTCTCTTCTTGTTTAATTATGCCGTTGTCACTATCGATTTCCAAGGCTGAAAAATGGGATGCCGAACAGATTTCTGATCTGGTTAACTCGGCTTATCGCGGCGAATCCAGTAAACAAGGTTGGACGACGGAAGCTGATTTACTGGTTGGGCGTAGAACTGACACAGAAGAAGTCCTGCGATTGATCTCAAGCGACGAATCAATTTTTCTGCTGTACAAGGCTGAAGCGGAACTGCTCGGATCGGTGCATTTGCAGAAACAGGCTGAGCAGGTTTGTCTCAGCATGCTGGCAGTGAGTCCGCTACTACAGGGACGGGGCATAGGCAAGCAGTTGCTGGAGGCAGCCGAGCTAACCGCACAGCAAACCTGGGCTGCCAGTAAATTGGTTATGGATGTCATCACATGCAGGAACGAACTGGTCGATTTTTACGAACGGCGTGGTTACCGGCGCACCGGAATAAGCAAGGCATTTCCGGTGAATCCAGAGCTATGGATACCAAAAGTTGCAGATTTACGCTTGGAGATGTTAGAAAAAGTTCTGTAGATTTGAATTCCGCCTTGCCGGCCTGTCGGCGAGTCGAAAGTTTTAGTTTCGAGCTAGACAGGATTTCAGCTTCGATTGAAGAAGTTAAGAATTAACCCAAGAACAGGGTTTAAAAAAGGACGCATCAATGGATTGATTGATGACAAGAACGAAGCGATTAAAAGACCGCTAACTAATGGAAAGATCAGTTCTTAAAGCTCGAAGCAGAGCTTAACAAAGGCATTACTAAATAACATTCCAACCCAAGAGAAAACCCAATAATGTTTACACTACCTTCCGTATGGAACCTGATTATCTCCACCATTGTGTTCTTCATAGCAGTCATGTATCTCCACCGATATCTGGAGGAGCAGGGATTACCCAAGGGTATGACACGCAGCATACTGGTATTTGCACTCGCTTCCTTTGTGTCATGGGGTTCAGGAGAGATGGTGGACTGGACACAAGAAAAAATAGAGGGGCCGCAACCGGCAGGACAAACCTCGGACGATCTGTCGCAACTGCTGAAGGCGGTCGGTCAGATTCAACCCGTGACCCCGGAATAAAAGGAGGCAGGCTCATTAAAAGCCTAACGGCGATATCTTCGTGGATACCATGATTGCCACAACTGGTAAATTTTCCATGCTGTTTGACAAAACAACTACCGTATTGTTCAACTCATAAGCTTGTAAGAGCGATTTTAGTCACGATTGTTCGCGGCTAAAACCACTCTTATAGAGAAATATTTATTTTTGGTAACTACATAAACCAAAGATAATTTATTTCATCATTGATCTTTTGAATCTTTTATCCAATTTTTCATTGGTATCTTGAGACAATTCAGCTGCCCGATTAGCTGAAGCTTCTGCGGCTTCTGCTTGTGTTTTTGCGCTGGCTGCATCAGCTGATGCTTGTTTCACAGAAGTGTCCAAGCCATTAACTTGAGACTGCAAATTTTCAACATCTGAAGTAGTTGCGCAACCCACAACCAGACTGACAGCCAGAGCGGCCATTGCTAATTTTATTACTTTTTTCATATTATTTTCCTTACTCAAGGTTAATTAAAAACATTACATACTACACACAGCCACTGTTTCGGGTTTTAGATAATTTACAATCATCGTGCAGACCTGATTAGCGATAGAAGCTGTGAAAATATTCGATATTTGGCTCTGTCGCAATTACCGCAAAAACGCATAATTCAGACGAACGTACATGCCGGCCCTAAAAAATAAATGGATGAGGAGATTCAATACTTTCCCCTGCCAGGATATTCATTTTGCCTAACGTTTGAAAGAATCTCTTCGTCGCATGTTTCCACCGTCGGCAAATTTATTTGATTAAACCGCAAATGAAAATCCGGCATTTACCCAATAAACTGCCAAGGCATTTTTACAGCATAAGTCTGACAAAAATGTGAAGCAGTTCTAATTATCATGTTTAAATCACAACATATTTACGCTTTTATCACTTCTGAATTGCTGGTTATCATTACATGACAATTATATTTTCATATAAAAATCTTTATATTGCCTTGATCAACCGCAGTTGTTCATCAAAATAACATGTCTGTTATAGACGGTTAATTTTTAACCTTGAAAATAATCATCGTTATTGTTGGAAAATGTGTCGATAGCTTCTGATTTGAAAGTCCAATCGATTGGCAAGCAGATTTTAAGAAAAATGCCCCTTTGACAGATTTGAAAAAACCTACAAATTTTAAGGTTCAATTTAAGTTGGAACTGTATAAAACAATCAACGGCAGGAAGTTTCTTTAGTTATAAAACTGACCGCCTCGGTATTTTAGAAAAATTTATAGGCAAAATTCATGCGAAATATTTATTTTGGCACGTTAGGGCTTAGAGCACGACTTGGGCTCATCGCAACAGTTTCAATACTACTCATGGGAGCGCCGACAAGTCCTTTACTTGCAGCTAACAGCGGATGGTCTGGGGCGACAGCAGTCTCGCCGGTTGGTCAGCCTGATCCAACCCGCGGTTCGCAATTAAACGATGTTGCCGTCAATGCAAGCGGTCTTACAATCGCCGCATGGGATCAGTATACGTATAACAATGGCGGCGGTGCAACGATCGGCGCTGCCGTGCAATCAGGCGGACACTGGGCTGCGCCATTCACTATCTCCGGCACTACCGGATTCTCAATGTCCCCGAGAGTCGCCGTTGGCGCCGACGGGACGATGGCCGTTTCGTGGACTTACCAGGACCCGGTCAACGATCCGGTGAATTATCCCAATCCCATACAGAAAATTCAGGTCTCCGTGCTGCCCGCCGGTGCCACCGCATGGTCAACCACCACTCTCGATCAGGGCCCGATCGGCGGCGTTGCGATCACACAGTTTGTACCTGTGGCCGTCGATGCGCTGGGAAATGTCACGGCGACGTGGTCGATGTGGAATGGCACAATACATGTCATAAAGACGGCGACTAAAACAAACGGCGGCGTATGGCTGGCGCCAGTCAGCGTATCATCAGGTCAGGACGGAATTTTTCCTGTCCTTTCGGTGAACGCGAACGGTGACGCGGGCGTCGTGTTCGCTATCAGTCCTTATACTTCCACGGCGGG
>JAQTLI010000153.1 GCA_028714995.1 Methylobacter sp.
GATTCGCTAATGGTCGGATGGGAATCTTTATTGGAGCGATTTGATCAGTCATCGGGTGGAAAAAAAGGCATATCAGAAACTATCAGGAACACAGTGGGCAGGACGCAGAGTTCGCAACCGGCGAAGAGCATCAGTGATACCGCAGCTGAACAAAAAAACTATAGGGTCAGACTCGATTGATAAATAAAAAAATGCAGTTTGAATCAGGGAGAATAATTATGTTGAGAAAGCTTAAGAAAGTCGATCCTGTGAAATGTACCGCTGCGCTGAACGGAGTATCCGTACAACATGCCTTCTTGCATGCACAGCTTGATAGATACGCTGCCGTGATATATCCACAAGAATTCACAGATAGGAACCTAATGTAATGAGCGGCTATTCGAATTCACCAAAAGTTCTCAAAGGCGGCATCGTGCTGATTGATGCCGAATCTGGCCGGGTGTTGCGCATTATTTCGCTGCAGTATAACCCGGAAAAAATGACGCGCACCCTGCAAGTACAGGGTGCCGGCGGCGAGGGAGGTAACCGCTCGGAGGCCATGCGCTTCAAGGGCCCTGCGGTGGAGACGTTCAAGCTTGAGGCGGACATCGACGCGGCGGATCAATTGGAATTTCCCGATCAGTATCGCTCAGTAGTGGAAAACGGCATCCAGCCGCAAGTGTCGGTATTGGAATCGCTGGTTAACCCGACCAGCGGCCAGTTGCTCGACCGCAATGCCATGTCGCAGTCCGGCATGCTGGAGATCGCGCCGATGGAGGCGCCGCTGGCGCTTTTTGTGTGGGGAAAAAATCGCATCGTGCCGGTGCGGATTACAGATTTCAGCGTGACCGAGGAAGCGTTCGACCCGTCCTTGAACCCGATCCTTGCCAAGGTGAGTATCGGCCTTAGGGTGCTGAACGTGGACGATCTCGGTTTCGCTCACAAGGGTGGCAGTTTGTTCATGAGTTATTTACAGGCCAAGGAACGACTAGCTGCTAAAGCCCAGGCAGGCTCGTTCTCCACACTGGGAATAGGAGGTATCTGATGATAGACCCGATCCAGGCTTTTATGCAGGCGAATTCACTCGTCGCCCCATTGTTTCCGCCAGAGAGCCGTTACCACAGCATTGCCGCGGCGCAGGTCATGCAACCGGACGGTACGGCCATCGCGTATCTGAAGCGCCGCTTCGTGCCACCGCCGGAGAATTTCTCACTGTTGCAGGAACACATGGTCACTGCTGGCGACCGACTGGACAATATTGCCGCGCACTATATCGGTGATCCGTCACAGTACTGGCGCATCTGCGATGCCAATGGAGCCATACGCCCGGCTGAATTGACAGAGACTGCGGGCAAACGCCTGAGCATCACCTTGCCTGAAGGTATTCCGGGGGCACCCGATGCTGGCTAAGGGGATACAGCTCACAATAATGATAGGCCCCGTCGTGCCGATACCGGTACCGCAGATGGTGATGGATGCGCTCGATAGCGTACAGGTCACGAGCGCAGCGGGCGAGCGGAGCGGCTTCCAGATGAGTTTGCAGTTCAGCAGCAAGTCGGAATTGAACACGTTTTTCATCATCGCCGGCGCGATGAACAGCGGCCCCGCTACGCCTCCGCTACGCGTCATGTTGATCATCACGCTCAATGGTACGCCGCAGCCGCTGTTTGACGGCGTAATGACGAATGTGGAAGTGCATCCTGGAAGCGGCGGCGCGCCGGGCATGGTGACGATCACCGGTGAGGATCTTACCAAGGTGATGGATATGCTTGATTTCAGCGGCCTACCCTATCCTGCCATGCCCATAGAGGCACGCGTGGCGCTGATCTGCGCCAAATACGCATTGTTCGGCCTGATCCCCCTGATTATCCCGATATTGTTTCCCGATGTGCCCATACCGGTGGACAAGATTCCAGCCCATAAAGGCACTGACCTCCAATACATCCAGCAGCTTGCCGAGGAAGCGGGTTACATTTTTTACATCGAGCCGGGGCCGGTGCCGGGCACCAACATTGCCTATTTCGGGCCAGAGATAAAAGTGGGTGTGCCGCAACCTGCACTTAATGTAGATATGGACGCGCTCACCAACGTGGAAAATTTAAGTTTTACATTCGACCCGACCAAAGGCGTGCTGCCTGTCGTGTACATCCAAAACCAGCTTACGCGCGTGCCTATCCCTATCCCAATTCCGAATCTCAATCCCTTGCAACCGCCACTGGGAGTCCTACCCACTCCGATCAGCAATCTCAAGGTACTCAAGGACACGGCCAGGATGAATCCGATGCAGGCGATTATGAGAGGGCTCAATGAAGCGAAAAAATCGCAGGATTCAGTCAGTGCCAGTGGCAGCCTCAATGTCCTGCGCTACGGGCGGCCACTCAAGGCACGGCAACTTGTTGGAGTGCGCGGTGCGGGGATCGCCTATGATGGCCTCTATTTCGTAAAAAGCGTCACCAGCACACTCAAGCGCGGCGAGTTCAAACAAAACTTTAACCTGACGCGCAATGGTCTGGTTTCAATCACACCGAGGGTTCCCGTATGAGCGACAGTTTCTTTGGCAAATATCGCGGCATGGTACTCAACAATATCGACCCAATGCAGCAGGGACGGTTGCAGGTGCAGGTGCCTGATGTGGCGGGCCTCATTCCCGCGACCTGGGCGATGCCCTGCGTGCCGCTGGCGGGGATCAACATGGGCATGGTTGCCTTGCCGATGATAGGCGCAGGCGTGTGGGTGGAGTTCGAGCAGGGTAATCCGGATTATCCGATCTGGGTCGGTTGCTTCTGGGGCAGTGCGGCGGAGTTGCCGCTGTTGTCGCACATGGTGCCGCCGGCAGTGCCGGGCATCACGCTGCAAACGCCGCTCAAGAACGGCATTGTTATAAGCGACGTGCCCGGCCCCACTGGCGGCATCCAGATTCAGACCGCGACTGGCGCCATGATCTCAGTGACGGATATCGGCATCATGATTTCCAACGGCAAGGGTGCGGTGATCAATCTCACCGGGCCGACGGTGGACATTAATCTCGGCGCGCTTACGGTGGTTTAAGGAGAACGACACTATGCCTACACCTATCCTTCATCTCGGCGCCACGCTAACCTGCATGCACGCGGGACCGGCTACACCGCTCACGCCGTTTCCGCGCGTGCTCGTGAGCGGACAGCCGGTAACCACCCTGGCCACGCCCTACGTGATTACCGGCTGCGCTCTTACTGGCACGCCCAATCCGCCCTGCGTCACTGCACAATGGGTGGTCGGTGCCGTACGGGTATTGGCGGGTGGCGCGCCGGTATTGCTGCAAACCGGCCAGGCGGTGTGCGTGCCTACCGGTACCGGCTTGTTGCCGCTGGTAGTACAACCCAGGGTACTTGCGACATGAGCCAGATCGACTATCCCTTTTATTTCGATGGCAGCGGCCGCACCGCGCAGACGGATGATTCCGGCTACATCCGCGACCTCATCGAACAGGTGTTGCTCACCGCACCGGGCGAACGCGTGATGCGCCCCGCTTTCGGCAGTGGAGTGATGCAACTGGTGTTCGCCGCCGCCAGCCCTGAAGTTGTGGCGACGACACAATTCCTGATTCAAGGTGCTTTGCAGCAATGGCTAAGCGATGTCATCACCGTCGATGCCGTCGATGTGCAGGTGCAAGACAGTGCCTTACTCATCACCGTGCAATACATTGAACGCCGTACGCAAACGCGCGGCGTGGCGCAGATCAGCGCACCAGGAGGTGGCGCATGAAATATTACTGCTGCGACCAGCGCCGCCTCGAAGTGGTGAAGTTAAACGGCACGCTCAACGGCCTGGAATATCTGGAGGTGTATGACAGCGGTCTGCCCGGCGATCCCACGCGCCAGCTCACGTTGTTCGTAAAATTCCTGCGTGCGATTCCCGCTACCCTCGGCAAGGACAACTTCCGCATCGAAGGCGGCGAGCGCATCAAGACCGTGGACATCGAGTGGGTCGCGGTCGCCAATGCGCTGCCCGCCGGCGAACCGCCCAGTCTTGTCGACGGCCTCGTACCGCTTAATGAATTTTTGGTGATCCGCACCAAGTTTTATGGTGATTTTTCGCTGTATTCACTACGCATAATGAGCGGCCCCGATAGCGATACGCCGCCGGCGGATTTCGATCCGCGCCTGAGCGAGATTCAATTTTCCTTCAAGGTGCAGTGCGAATCGGATTTCGATTGCGCCGGCATTACACCCTGTCCCACACCACCGGTCACGAATCCGCGCCTCGATTATCTCGCCAAGGATTATGCCAGCTTCCGCCGCCTGATGCTGGATCGCATGAGCACGCTGATGCCTGAATGGGACGGTCGCAACCCGGCCGATGCCGGCGTCACCGTGGTGGAACTGTTGGCCTATGTCGGCGATCAGCTCTCCTATCAACAAGACGCCGTCGCTACTGAAGCTTATCTCGGTACCGCGCGCAAACGCATTTCGCTGCGCCGCCATGCACGACTGGTGGATTACATGGTGCATGAAGGTTGCAATGCCCGCGTGTGGGTACAGCTGTTCGTCAACGACGATGGCGTGATGATTCCGAGCAGCACGCCGCTGCTCACCCGTTTGCCCAACATGCCCGACCGCATCGCCCCTGCCGGCGATCAATTACGCGATGCCTTAGCACAAAAACCGGTGGTGTTCGAGACGGTGGAGGACACCTTGCTCTATCAAGCACATGAGCACATCAGTTTTTATACCTGGGGAGAGCGCGAATGCTGTCTGCCCAAGGGATCTACGCGCGCGACGCTAAGCGGCCGTTATCCCAATCTCAAGGCCGGTGACGTGCTGGTGTTCGCGGAAAAATTCGGCCCGCGCACCGGTTATGCCGAAGATGCGGACCGTACGCATCGGTGGCCGGTACGTCTCACCGACGTACGTTTGGATCAGGACCCCAGCGGAGGTTTGTTCCTGCCGACACCCAACAGTAATCCGCAGGATGTCACCGAGATCCGCTGGGCAGACCAGGACGCACTGCCATTCCCCTTATGTCTATCGGCTATCACCGATAAGGATCACGGCGCTGTATATCTCGGAGAAATGAGTACGGCCTATGGCAATATTGTGCTGGCCGACCATGGCCGCACCTTGACTGACGAAGATTTAGGCGTCGTGCCCGCCTCGCAACTCACCCTTGCATCTACGAGTGATGTTTTGAGTTGCAAGCGTCCGCCCTTGCAGGCTGTGCCACCGCGTTTCCGGCCGCAGCTTTCTCAACGCCCGCTCACTCACGCTTTACCACTCACTGCCAAGGCCTTATTCAGCTTCACTGCAACAGCAGCCATCGACACCGCGTTGCAGACGCGCAGTTTTACACCGGCACTGCACGATGCCTTACAGGCGCAGGGCTTGGTATTACAGGCGGGGGCAGTAGTGGTGCAAGGCGGCGATGGCATGTGGTCAGTATCCGACGGAGTCAGCGCCTATCGCCTGCGACTGGACAGCGGCAAGGTGCAGGTGTCGCCGCTGGCCGGTGCAGCCGCAATGATCGTCGCTGCTGATCCGCGGCGTGCCCGGCCCGCCATCAGACTTGCCGATAGCGCCGATAATTATCAGGATAAATCCAAATGGAATCCGCAGCCTGATTTGCTTGCCAGTGATCCCGAGGCCAATGAATTCGTAGTGGAATGCGAGCACGACGGCAGCGCCTATCTGCGCTTCGGCGACGATGAGCATGGTAACCGGCCAAACAGTGGCATCGCCTTCAAAGCGACCTATCGCGTTGGCAACGGCAAGGCAGGTAACATCGGCTTGGAATCCATCGCACACATCATCAGTAATGATGGGCGACTGTTGCGTGCGTCGAATCCGCTGCCGGCGCAAGGCGGCAGCGATCCGGAGAATGCTGAGGACATCAAGCGCGATGCACCGGAAGCATTTCGCACCCAGGAACGCGCCGTCACCCCAGAAGACTATGCCGAGGTCACCGAACGCCATTCCAGCGTGCAGCGCGCCGCCGCCACCTTTCGCTGGACCGGCAGTTGGTACACTGTATTTCTCACTGTCGATCGCAAAGGCGGCGGCGAGGTGGATGCGGTCTATGAACAAACCATCCGTGACCACGTCGAGCGCTATCGCATGGCCGGCTATGACCTGGAGGTAAACGGCCCGAGCTATGTACCTCTGCTTCTGGAAATGACAGTGTGCATCAAGCCCGATTATTTCCGCGCCGATGTGCGCACCGCGCTGATGCGCGTATTCAGCCGAGGCTGGCTGCTTGATGGCTCACCTGCCCTGTTCCATCCCGACAACTTTACCTTCGGCCAATCGGTGTACCTCAGCGCACTTTATGAAGCGGCACAGGCAATACAAGGGGTTGCCTCAGTGGTAATCAACACCTTTGAGCGTCTGCATGCACCGCCGGATCCCAAGCCCCTGGATGACGGAGTGATAACCATGGGGCGGCTAGAGATCGCGCGGCTGGACAACGATCCCAACTTCCCTGAACGGGGTGTATTCAAGCTCTCGGTAGGAGGCGGCAAATGAGCAACGAAGAATTAAATTCGCAAGATGCATGCGGCTGTTGCGACGGCGTGGGCATTAAGGCGCCGGCGGTGCTCAACAACCGCCCTGGGCTCTCCGCCATCGCCTATCGCATCGGTACACACAGCGAGGTGCTGGCCAGCTTGCAGGCTCGACTGTCATCGCAGGGCTATCCCGCACTCGCCAAATTGCGCACCCGCGACAGCGATGATTTTTCCATCGCGCTGCTGGACGCCTATGCCTGCATGGCCGATGTGTTGAGTTTCTATCAGGAACGCATCATCAACGAATCTTATCTGCGCACTGCAGGCGAGCGGTTATCGTTAAGCGAAATGGCGCGGCTGATCGGCTACCGCCTCAGACCTGGTGTCGCTGCGGAAACCTACCTCGCCTTCACCCTGCAAGAACCGCCGCCGCAACCCGCGAGC
>JAQTLI010000154.1 GCA_028714995.1 Methylobacter sp.
GGACCCTGGTGGATTTCTTCCACTTCAATGGTGACCATTTCAAATGGTTCGCACTTTTTGCCATCAATTTCTTTGATGATAACTTCGGGACGTGACACACCCATTTCAAAGCCTTCGCGGCGCATATTTTCAATTAAAACCGATAAATGCAACTCACCACGACCAGATACTTTAAACTTATCAGGGTCTCCAGTATCTTCAACTTTTAACGCGACGTTATGTTGCAATTCTTTATCCAATCTGTCACGTATTTGTCGCGTAGTAACAAATTTACCTTCCCGTCCCGCAAACGGCGAGTTATTGACCTGAAAGGTCATGGTCACGGTAGGCTCATCAACCGATAACGGAGTCATGGCTTCTACAGCATCCGGATGACAAATGGTGTCTGAAATTTCCAGCTTTTCAATTCCGGCAAAAGCAATAATGTCACCAGCACGCGCTTCCTGAACTTCTACACGATCAAGGCCGTGAAAGCCATAGAGCTGCAACATGCGACCTTTACGTTCAACGCCATCTCTATTAACAATAACCAATGGCATATTGGGCTTTATGCTGCCGCGTTGAATACGACCGATACCAATGACGCCGGTATAAGTGTTGTAATCCAGGCTTGAAACCTGCATTTGGAAAGGGCCGTCCATATCAACGGGCGGCGGACTGACTTTAGAAACAATCGTTTCAAACAGCGGAGTCATATCGCCGCCAGTGATAGTGTGCTCTAAACCAGCATAGCCATTGATTGCCGAAGCAAAAACAATGGGAAAATCCAGTTGTTCATCGGTAGCGCCCAATCGGTCAAACAAATCAAAGGTTTGATCCACAACCCAATCAGGACGAGCACCTGGACGGTCAATCTTATTGATAACCACGATAGGTTTTAAACCCAAGGCAAAGGCTTTTTGCGTTACAAAACGTGTTTGCGGCATTGGCCCATCAACGGCATCAACCAATAGCAATACGGAATCAACCATCGACAATACCCGCTCCACTTCGCCACCAAAATCGGCATGGCCTGGGGTATCAACAATATTAATGTGATAGCCATTCCAATCCAGCGCGGTATTTTTGGCCAGAATGGTGATACCGCGTTCCTTTTCAATATCATTGGAGTCCATGATCCGCTCAGTGACTTTAGCATGAGCGGCAAACGTGCCGGACTGTTGCAATAATTTATCAACCAAGGTCGTTTTACCGTGGTCAACGTGCGCAATAATTGCAATGTTTCTTAATTTTTCGATCACTTTTTAGTTACTCTAATGTTTAAATGAACTGATACACCAGATTACATGAGTGATCTGGTTAAAAAATGCAGGGAGAAGAAAGGACGGCGATATTGCCATCATGACTGCGATTTAGATTTTGTTGGACGCACCCAGCTTAGTTTAATTATATCATATAATTAAATTAATTAACTCTGCTCCCAAGGCAGCCCATGAAAGCGCCAGCCGCCAAGATTGCCCCGATGTTTATGCCCATCCAAGGCACCTTCAAAACCATCAACAATATTAACTAAATGCTTATAACCTGCATCTTCAAGTGCTTTAGCTGCATCCAGCGACCGCTGACCACTGCGACAAAGCAGTAAAATCGGCGCACTGTTGTTAGGTACGATTTTTTTAACTTCGGCAACAAATTGCGGATTAACCTGCCAATCAGGCGATTCCTTCCAGGGAATATGAATAGCTCCGGGGGGATGTCCAACAAATGAATGCTCAACCTTTGTTCTTACATCCACCAATACCGCATCAGAATTATTTTTTAACAAATTCCAGGCTTGTTGTGGATCTAAATTTTCTATCATCGTGTAACCAATGTGTGTGTTTCTGACCGCCAAACTGGATCCCGTCCCTCAAATCCAGCCATTGCTTGCTGAACAAGCAATTTTCTTTATAAAACAGTGATCCATCCGTTATAAGTCCGCCTATTATCGCATCCCTTAGGCCACGGTCAAGAAATCGACTCACAACAGCATCCTCAAAACTGGATTTCTTATAATGAAGCAGTCATCGCCATACCGACAAAACCGCCATTATTCTGTCCCAGGCAAGCTCACCCGATGCCCCAACCATTCCTGCAAAAAATCCATAAAAACTCTGACCTTAGCTGACAAATATTTTCGATGCGGGTATACCGCATGAACATCCAGGGGTGGCGAGGTGTAATTTTCCAGAACAACTTTCAGTTTGCCCTTTTCAATATCCCTGCCCACAATATAAGTTGGCAACATCACCAATCCCAAACCGTTAATTGCAGCAATCCGAATCGGATCCGCAACATTTGCCTGCATCCGCCCTGAAACAGTTATCCCCGTATATCCGGCTTCACCCTTGAACAGCCACTTATTCCTCGGCGCGATAGCCCAATTAACCAGGCAGCTGTGATCTTCCAAATCTTCCGGCGTCTGCGGAATACCATATTGCGCAAAATACTCCGGTGATCCGCAAACAACCAATGACGAACTGGCCAATTTCCGTGCAAACATGCTGGTATCATCCAAAGCGCCCAAAGAAATAGCGACATCAATCCCTTCATCAATCAAGTCCCCAGGACTGCTCTGTAAAATCATCTCGACGGTTAAATCGGGATGCATCTTCAAAAACTCAGCTACAGCACGCGCAATATGAGTCGCCCCGATCACTGGCGGCGCACTGATTCTTAAAACACCCCTAGGCTCTGTCTGCAAATGCGTCACAGCAGCCTCCATTTCTTCAACATCAACTAACACTTGCTGGCACCGTTCCAGGTAGGATGCGCCCACATCTGTCAGACTTAAGCTACGTGTAGTCCGGTTGAATAACCGCGTCCCCAATGTGCCCTCAAGCTGCATAATATGCTTGGTTGCCATCGCCCTGGAAATATCCAGATCACGAGCACCACCCGCAAAGCTTCCGGCCTTTGCCACGCGAACAAACACATTCATGCTGGTTAATTTATCCACTTACATATCTCTGAAAATGATTTCTTAAAAATAAAAACGTGATCAAGTTGACAGAATAATTGACATTATCAATTATTTCTTAAATAGAAACAATCCATTTATTATATCCTGCATTGTATCCAATAAATATCTCTGTATAGTACATATCAACATCCTGACAAAGTAAACTTTGCCAGTTAGCATCTAAACTACAGAAAGATTTCAAAACACATTACTGAACATAAACAATGAACGACTTCAACGAAGGCATTTTTATTGGCTTAATGTTTGTTGCCGGCATATGGTGTTTTATTTCAGGTCAATTTATTGCCTCAACTGTGTTATTTGCTGGTGCTGCTATTTACAGCAACATAGCTTTGAGAGCAAAGCTGAGCAACTAGGCTCAAATGATTTAATTACCTCCTGGTATCGTACCTACAAGCAGATCTTCCTCATTATATACTGCTTGATTTTTCACCTCCCTCTGCTGCAAAGCACTGGGAGGTTTTTTTTGCCTACAGGGATGTAAGACAAGGAGGGTAAGCAGAAGCGGAAGCTTTACATGCAGGGCAGTGCGTACACCCGGCAATATTATTCTGCATTCGCTCCATTTATGGAGGTCAGAAGCAGGTAAGGCCGTGAGTACGCTTATTATGAATGAATTGGCAGAACGCCCAAAAGTAGACGCATTAGGCGTCGTTATTCATGCTGATTTATAAGTTTGACCCATCCATAAAATCATACAGATTAAGTAATCAGACCATATAAATCGCCGCACACAAAAAAACCAGCGGCTCCTAACTTTAGAATACCGCTGGTGATCTAAAAGGTTTATTGATATTTATTTCTTGTCTTTCTTTGGATCAGCACCTGCTGCATCACTTAACAAAACATCCTGTTTGATTTTTTCAATTGTTTTATCGCCAATACCAGACACATTAGCTAAATCTTCTGCTGATTTAAATGCCCCTTTTTCTTCCCTGTATTTAACGATAGCCTCGGCTTTTTTCATGCCTATTCCATCCAAAGCATCCGAGAGAGTTTTTGCATCGGCCGTATTAATGTTTACCGGAGAGGCAATAGCATTGAATGCACAAAGGGATAACAAAACAATTAACTTTTTCATATATTTTCCTTTAAAAAAATAGTAAATCAATTTATGAACAGTCTTGTTATCGCTTACCAAAATAATTTTGACCATTCGCCAAAAAGTGTAGTGGTTTGTTTTACAAATAGGTGTCTAACTTCTAACATTATTCAAAATTTAAGACCCTCATCCCAAATTTAAGAAATTTTATCTGCTATTTCAAATAATTAACGGCCAATCGTGTAATACTCCAGTCCGCTATGTTTAACCAAATTCGGCTCATACATATTACGGCCGTCAAAAATCACTTTATCATGCAACTGTAGGCTCAACGCGTCAAAATCAGGACTACGGAATTGCTTCCATTCCGTAACAATTACCAAAGCATTGGCTTGTATTAAGGCGGCCTTAGGCGTATCGCAATAGCTCAGACCCTGTTTATTTCCATAAAGTCGCCGCGCTTCTTCCTGTGCCTCAGGATCGTAGGCCTGAACCATTGCGCCCGCTTCAATCAAAGCTTCCAATAACACCCTACTTGGTGCATCGCGCATGTCATCGGTATTGGGTTTAAACGCCAGCCCCCACAGAGCGAATACCTTGCCTGTTAAATCACCTTGATAATGTTTATTAATCTTTTCAAACAACCGGTGTTTTTGACGGTTATTGACATTCTCTACTGCATTGAGCAATTCTGCATGATAGCCGATTTCTTTTGCCGTTCTTTCCAGCGCCTTTACATCTTTGGGAAAGCAGGAGCCGCCATAGCCACAGCCTGGATAAATAAAGCTATAGCCAATACGACTATCAGAACCTATTCCCTGCCTGACATGCTCGATATCCGCGCCCAAATGTTCCGCCAGATTCGCCAATTCATTCATAAAACTGATTTTAGTCGCCAGCATGGCATTAGCTGCGTACTTGGTTAATTCAGCTGAACGTATGTCCATTACGATAATGCGTTCATGACTACGGTTAAACGGCGAGTATAGCGCTTTAAGCAGTTCTGCTGTCCTAGGGTTGTCCGTACCAATGATGATACGATCCGGCTTCATAAAATCATCCAGCGCCGCACCCTCTTTCAGGAACTCTGGATTTGAAACCACATCAAATTCCAGCGCTTTACCACGAGCGGTTAATATCTGCTGCATGATCGCTTTGACCTTATCAGCAGTACCTACAGGAACTGTCGATTTGTCGATAACGATACGGTAATCTTCCATATTTTCGGCAATGCTTTTTGCAACTGCCAATACATATTGCAAATCCGCTGACCCATCTTCATCCGGCGGCGTGCCAACGGCTATGAATTGAAACAAGCCATGACCTACAGCCTCTTTAACATCCGAGGTAAATCTTAACCGGCCGGCTGATTGATTTTCTTTTACCATGGCTTCCAGGCCCGGCTCATAAATAGGGATGATGCCTTGTTGCAGCTTGGCGATTTTAGCTTCATCAATATCCATACAGATAACATCATTGCCAACTTCTGCAAGACATGTGCCTGTGACTAACCCGACATAACCACTGCCAAATACTGTAATTTTCATTTTGCGTTATTTATTAATGTTATTGAAAGATGACGAGGTAGCATGACAACTGATCAAAATTTTACATTTACAGACATTAGCCTATTATAGCGGCCAAGTTTTACAAATTGCTTACAATCGTTTAATGCAAAAAAACACTGGCTCCAATAAGCAACTTTTTAGCAAATTCTCCGCTCCCGATATTGAGCAGATCGAACGAGCGCTAGCTATTGTGTCGCAAATTCCTGAAGATCCCCACTACTATCGCCCCAAGGGAATTAATGTCGCGACTATTTTAGCCGATTTTAATATCGACCTGAAAACCATCCTGGCGGCGATACTAAGCGACCCTCGCTTAGAGCATTTAGACCCAAAACCCGATATTGAGCGCCAGTTTGGCAAAACTGTCGCGGCACTGGTTAAAGATGTCAACTGGCTGAATAAGATAAACGTTTATACGCCCGAAATGACTAGCCAGCCAAATCAGGCAGAAACGCTGCGCCGCATGCTGCTGTCCATGACGCAGGATGTACGCGCTGTCTTGATAAAACTGGCTTATCGCGTCCAGCGCTTGCGTAATCTGCCTAAAGAATCTTATGAGGTGCGGCACTTCATTTCACAGGAAACGCTGGATATTTATGCGCCAATTGCCAACCGCCTTGGTATACACCAACTAAAGTGGGAACTGGAAGACATGGCATTCCGCTATCTGGAACCACAAATTTACCGCCGTGTTGCCAAATCCCTGTCCGATAGTCGCATACAACGGGAAAACTGCATTGATAATTTTATTGCCCTGTTGCAAAAAACACTCACCGAAGAAAACATTAATGCCCAGATTTATGGCCGCCCCAAGCATATTTACAGCATCTGGAAAAAGATGCAGCGCAAGCAGCTGAATAGTATAGAGGAGCTTTATGACCTTTTGGCGGTACGCGTTATTGTCGATAACGTACCCAGTTGCTACACCGTTTTGGGTATTGTTCACAGCCTGTGGCAAACCATTCCTAAAGAATTTGACGATTATATCGCCAACCCCAAAGACAACGGCTACCAGTCACTGCATACGGTCATCCTGGATTCCCAAGGCAACCGCATCGAGGTGCAAATCCGCACCCGCGACATGCATGATTTTGCCGAACTCGGAGTTGCCGCCCACTGGTCGTACAAGGAAGGTGGAAGACAAAATGCCGCCATAGAAAGAAGCATTGCTTCCTTGCGCAAGCTGCTGGAAGAAAAAGGTAACGACGACTCACTGGTCGAAGACCTCCGTAGTGAATTATTTTTCGATCGCGTCTATGTTTTAACGCCTGCCGGTAAACTGATTGAACTGATTAAAGGCG
>JAQTLI010000155.1 GCA_028714995.1 Methylobacter sp.
TTAGGTATGAAATCCGGCGAGATTGAAGTGTCAGGTGATGTCGGGCTTTATGCAGCCTGCGAAATGAAAAAAGGTTTTCTAAAAATTAACGGTAACGCCGGTGATTTTTTGGGTGCGGCTTTGCCCGGCAACAAAATGGGCATGAAAGGCGGAACCATTCTGGTTAAAGGCAATGTCGGTGAACGCGCCGGTGATCATATGCGTCGGGGCAATATCCTGATCGAGGGCAATGCCGGTGATTATTGCGGCTCAAGAATGACAGCGGGCACTATTGCGGTAATGGGGCAGACTGGCAGGTATTTAGGTTTTGCCATGCGCCGTGGTACGTTATTGTTATGGAATCAACCGCAGGCATCGGCAAGATTTAATGATTGCGGTGCGCACACTTTGGCATTTTTACCCATACTGTTTGCATCCTTTAAAAAGCTTAATTCCAAGTTTGCAGATAGCTCTGTGGCATTTAACCGGGTGCAGCGTTATGCCGGCGATATGTCAGAGATGGGGCGTGGCGAAGTGTTGGTTAAAATAAGTTAGAGTTGATTTGAATTAAATCACTCTTAAAGTTGCTGCAGATGGACAAAAGCCTCGGTATAAAAACTGGGGCTTTTTTATTGGCGATCTGATCGTGTAACATGCTTAAGCAGAGTTGCGTCTAAATATATTCATGGCATCAATATTAACAACAAGCAATCATAGCCGGGATATCGCCGGTTTGAAGTATGTCTACCCTGTGCTTTCCAGGCGAGCGGGCGGCTTGTCTATCGGCATCAATTTTAATACCAATAATGCCTGTAACTGGCGCTGCATCTATTGCCAGGTGCCTGATTTGAAAATCGGTGCTGCGCCGGACCTGGATTTTCAGTTATTGGAAGATGAGCTGAGGTTTTTTCTTGGTGATGTACTCAATGGCGATTTCTATCAGCGTTTCCATGTGGATGAAGATAAGCGGGTTATTAAAGATATTGCTATTTCCGGCAATGGCGAGCCGACCAGCTTAAAGGATTTTGATAAAGCAGTGGCTTTAATTGGTGAGATTGCAACAGAGGTCGGGGTATTGCCGCATAGTAATTTTGTGTTGATTACCAATGGCAGTTTGGTGCACCAGTCCAAGGTGCAGGATGGCTTGAGGAAATTAAAGGAATATGGTGGAGAGGTGTGGTTTAAGCTCGATAGCGCTACAGAGGAGGGCAGGGCTTTAATTAACAATGCCGGTCAAAGCTTTAAGGCTGGCGTGGAAAATCTATTGCTTTCAGCAAAACTTTGTCCGACAAAGCTGCAAATATGCTTATTGGATTATGATAAACAGGGATTATCTCTGAAGGAAAGAAATGCATTCATCAGCTTGCTAGAAATGATTAAGGAGAGTGTTAGTTTGAAGGGCATAATGCTGTATACGATAGCGCGACCTTCATTGCAGCCGGAATACAGCCGGTTGGAGAAGTTGTCTCCAGAAATAATGAACGAATTCGCAGATGAAATCAGACGTTTAGGGTTTGATGTGTCGGTAAGCGTCTGATTTAAGCGCGGATGTCCAGTATGCAGCCAAGCATTTTTATTTAGAAGCACGAGAGACAGCTCATTTGTTTTTTAATAAATGCGACGGGTTTTGTTGGAAAATTATTTGGATTTATAGCTTGTTACGTAGATAGAATTGCGACTATAATAGCAAGTTCATTCAAAGTGCGAATGTGGCGGAACTGGTAGACGCGCTGGATTTAGGTTCCAGTAGGTTATCCTGTGAGAGTTCGAGTCTCTCCATTCGCACCACTAAAATTCAATATGTATACATTAAGAATTAGCGATTCATCGTTAATTTTCAGATCTTTGAGCCGTTTCCCGGCATCTTACAAAATTCTTATTTAAACTATTTGAGGTATAGAAATGCAAGTTTCTGTCGAAAAGACATCAGAATTAAGCAGAAAAATGACTGTTAGTGTGCCTGAAGAAGTTGTTCAGGAAAAAATGGCGGCACGTTTAAAGTCGTTAGCGCGCGAAGTTAAAATCGATGGCTTTCGTCCTGGTAAGGTGCCTCAGCATGTAGTTCAAAAAATGTATGGAGACCGAGTTCGTGGTGAAATTGCCGGGGATTTGATTCAAGCTACTTATTATGAAGCGTTGCAAGATCAGAATTTAAGACCTGCCGGTCATCCGCTTATTCATTCATCAGATGAAACCGAGGGTTTTAAGTACACGGCTGAGTTTGAGGTCTATCCTGAAATTTCGCTGGAAGGTGTTGAGCAGCTCGAAGTGGTGCGTCCGGTTTCTACTGTCCAGGAAGCTGACGTTGATGACATGATTGAAAAATTGAGAGCGCAAAAGAAAGAATGGAAAGCAGCTAAGCGGGCATCCAAGAAGCATGATCGTGTAACAATTAATTTTTCAGGGACTTCTGAGGGCGAGAACTTTACTGACGGAAAAGTAGAAGCTTATCAGGTTGAAATTGGCGCGAATCAGATGATCCCTGGCTTTGAAAAAAATCTGATCGGTCTCAAGGCAGGTGACAGTAAAACTTTTGAAGTGTCTTTCCCTGAAGAATACGGCAATGAAAAATTGGCTGGCAAAGCAGCTGAATTTGAGGTCGAAGTTACTAGCGTTGAAGGGCCTGTGCTGCCGAAAATTGATGAGGCTTTTATTAAGGCGTATGGCGTTGAAGATGGATCAATGGATTCTTTCCGTGCAGATATTAAAAACAACATGGAAAGAGAGCTTGAGCAGGCCTTGCGTGGCAAGTTAAAAACAGCAGTAATGGATGCTTTATATGAAAAAATTCAGATTGCTGTTCCAAATACATTGATCGACCAGGAAGTCGAAAACATGATGAAGCCTTATGTGGAAACCGCTAAAAGGCAGAAAATGAAGTTGGACGATCTTAAGCTGCCAAGAGATATGTTTGAAGAGCAGGCTAAACGCCGCGTGGTGTTGGGGTTGATTTTAGGCGAAATCATCCACAAAAATGATATTAAGATAGACGGCGATAAAGTACGTTCTACAATTGAAGATATGGCGAAAAGCTATGAACGTCCTGAAGATGTTGTCAGCTGGTATTATTCAGATGAAAGTCGGTTGAACGATGTGCAGCAGATGGTTTTGGAAGATCAGACCATTGAATGGCTGGTTGCGCGGGCAAAAGTTTCTGATGAAACAATAAATTTTAATGATGTCATGAGTAAACAACGGTAAGAGGTTTGAAAATGTATAACCAGCATGTAAGAAATCAAATGATGGCTCCAGAAGCTGCGGGTGGATTGGTTCCTATCGTTGTTGAGCAGACGGCTCGAGGTGAGCGTTCTTTTGATATTTATTCAAGACTACTAAAAGAGCGGGTTATTTTTCTGGTGGGTCAAGTTGAAGATTACTCGGCTAATCTGATTGTTGCCCAGATGCTTTTTCTGGAATCAGAAAATCCTGACAAGGACATTCATTTGTATATCAATTCACCGGGCGGTTCGGTGACTGCGGGCATGTCAATTTATGACACCATGCAGTTTATTAAGCCTGATGTCAGCACCATGTGTATTGGACAAGCCGCCAGTATGGGTGCATTGCTTCTGACTGGTGGAGCAAAAGGTAAGCGTTATTGTCTGCCTCACTCAAGAATGATGATTCATCAGCCATTGGGCGGTTTTCAGGGGCAGGCTTCTGATTTTGATATCCATGCCAAAGAAATTCTGTCAATCAGAGAAAAACTGAATAAAATTCTTTCCGATCATACCGGTCAACCGATAGAAAAGGTTCAGCAGGACACAGACAGAGATAACTTTTTAAGTGCAAATGATGCTGTTAGCTATGGTCTGATTGATCAAGTGTTGTCGAGTCGAGCAACTGTTGCTGATAAATAACGGTTGGTATTTTTTTGTATTTCGATATATTCTTTATTTTATCGAAAGTAAAAGCATCATTTCGATGTTTTCAGGAGTCGTGTTATGAGTAATGACAAAAACGGCAAAGATGACGAAAAACTGCTTTATTGTTCATTTTGCGGTAAAAGTCAGCATGAAGTCAGAAAGCTTATTGCAGGGCCATCAGTTTATGTCTGTGATGAATGTGTAGAGCTTTGCAATGACATCATAAAAGACGAATTACAGGATGATTCTTCATCTTCTTTTAGTGGTGGCGAATTGCCTAAACCGAAAGAGATAAAAGCAGAGCTTGATGAATATGTTATCGGGCAGGAAAGTGCGAAAAAGATTTTGGCGGTAGCTGTTTATAATCACTATAAACGGTTACGCAGCAAGTCTACAAAAGATACAGTCGAATTGACAAAAAGTAATATTTTGTTAATTGGACCTACCGGTTCAGGAAAAACCTTGCTGGCTGAAACGCTAGCCCGTTTGCTGGATGTACCGTTTACCATTGCTGATGCAACTACGCTGACAGAAGCAGGTTATGTTGGCGAAGACGTAGAAAATATCATTCAGAAAATTCTGCAGAAATGTGATTATGATGTAGAGAAGGCTGAAACGGGTATCGTTTATATAGACGAAATCGATAAGATTTCCAGAAAATCTGATAATCCATCGATTACTCGGGATGTTTCGGGTGAAGGCGTTCAACAAGCTTTGTTAAAGCTGATTGAAGGAACTATTGCTTCAGTTCCACCCCAAGGTGGTCGCAAACACCCACAGCAGGAGTTTTTGCAAGTTAATACGGCTAACATTCTGTTTATAGTGGGTGGAGCTTTTGCCGGTTTGGATCGGGTCATTAAAGATCGATCAGAAAAAGGTGGAATCGGTTTTTCAGCTGAAATAAAAACCAAAGATGAATCTAAAAATGTTGGACAACTCTTTGCTCAGGTTGAGTCTGAAGATCTGATCAAATACGGATTGATTCCTGAATTTGTTGGTCGTCTTCCTGTTGTTGCAACATTAGAAGAGTTGGATGAAAAGGCTTTGGTGCAGATATTGACTGAGCCTAAAAATGCTCTGATTAAGCAATATAAGCATTTGTTCGAGATGGAAGGCGCTGAGCTGGAATTTCGGGAAGATTCTTTAGGCGCAATTGCCCGTAAAGCCATGGAAAGAAAAACAGGTGCCAGAGGACTAAGGACAATTGTTGAAAATGTCTTGCTGAATACCATGTATGAGTTGCCGTCAACAGATAATATTAGCAAAGTTGTTATTGATAGCAGCGTTATATTAGGTGAGTCTGAGCCTATTTTGGTTTATGAAACCGACAAGAAAAAGGTTTCGGCGGAATCTTAATATTTAGTCGGGATGGAAAAAGGGAGCTTTTAAAAGCTCCCTTTTTTTGTGCTATAAAAAGCTAAAAACAATATACTAATCACTGATCCTTGCTATTTTGATTAGCGGCCCCATATCCTTTTTACCAAAAATTTTGTTAAAGGTACCCTTTGTGGAAACACATAAAATGACAGAGTTACAACAAACAGATGTATTGATTCCAGTGTTACCGCTCAGAGATGTGGTGGTTTATCCGCACATGGTTATTCCCTTGTTTGTTGGCAGGGAAAAATCTATTGATGCTTTAGATGCGGCGATGAAGGACAACAAGCAGGTTTTGTTGGTTGCGCAAAAAGAAGCTGAGGTTGATGATCCTGATTTTGCAGATCTTTATGAGGTCGGTACTCTGGCCAATATTTTACAGTTGTTAAAATTGCCTGATGGAACAGTCAAGGTTCTGGTGGAAGGGAGTGAGCGCAGCAAGGTTTTGCGCTATCAAGAAACCGGCAGTTTTTTTTCTGCAGTCGTGACAGAAATTAAAGATGTTTTAAGTATATCCGAGCAAGAACAGGATGTATTGCAACGGACAGTAATCAGTTCATTTGATCAATACGTCAAATTAAATAATAAGGTCCCGCCGGAAGTATTGAATGCGCTGGCCGGTATTGATGATCCAAGTCGACTTGCCGATACAATGGCGGCGCATATGGCCTTAAAGGTTAATGAAAAGCAGGGTATTCTTGAAACTGCAGACATTGCAAAGCGCCTTGAAAATTTAATGACGCTAATGGAAGGGGAAGTCGATCTTCTTGAAATGGAGAAAAAAATTCGCGTCCGCGTTAAGCAGCAAATGGAGAAGAATCAAAGGGAATATTATCTGAATGAACAGATGAAAGCGATTCAAAAGGAATTGGGGGATATGGATGATATTCCTAATGAAATTGAAGAACTGGAAAAGAAAATTGAAAGTGCCGGGCTATCGAAGGAAGCGAAAACAAAGGCGGATGCTGAACTTAATAAGCTCAAACAGATGTCGCCTATGTCGGCTGAGGCGACGGTGGTACGCAACTATATTGATTGGATGGTCAACGTTCCCTGGAAGAAAAAAACTAAAGTTCGGCATGATTTAAAGCATGCTGAGCAGGTTTTGGAAGCTGAACATTATGGTCTGGAAAAAGTCAAAGAGCGTATTCTTGAGTATCTTGCTGTTCAGCAGCGGGTAAAGCAGCTAAAAGGACCAATTTTGTGTTTGGTAGGGCCTCCAGGCGTAGGTAAAACCTCGTTGGGGGAGTCTATTGCCAGAGCGACCAATCGTAAATATGTACGTATGGCGTTAGGCGGTGTGCGCGATGAGGCAGAAATTCGCGGACACAGGCGCACTTATATAGGCTCTATGCCGGGTAAGATATTACAGAATCTGGCCAAAGTGAAAACACGGAATCCGATGTTTTTACTGGATGAAATAGACAAAATGGCGGCAGACTTCCGTGGTGATCCTGCATCGGCTTTATTGGAAGTGCTGGATCCGGAACAGAATCATACTTTTTCAGATCATTATCTGGAAGTAGATTTTGATTTATCCGATGTGATGTTTGTCGCAACGGCAAACACTATGAATATTCCTCCGGCATTGCTGGATAGAATGGAAGTCATACGTCTTGCAGGCTATACA
>JAQTLI010000156.1 GCA_028714995.1 Methylobacter sp.
AGTTATGACAGTATGATGAAATCTGCCAGCAACTATAGAGCATGAGCAAACCTGAGTTAGGTTTTTTGTTACCGTTCAGCGACTAATAGTTTTGAGAAATACGGCGAGATAAAATCCGATATACATACTTGTTTTCAAACTCTGGCTCAAGCAGGCTAAACACTTCCGGAAAATTCATTTTCCTGCCCCAATAAATATGGAGTGTATCTTCAAGTTCTTCTACCGCCTGTTTATACCCAGACTTACCACCAAAAGTATCGACTATCTCCTTTGACGTGCCAAAGCTATTTATCGGATATAGCTGGAGAACGTTCATACTCTCCAGGCTTTCTATACCAGTATCGACGTATTTCTCTAGCAGGGCTTCCAAGCACCGTGCGTGACTAGTCAAAGGCAAGGTGCCTGAAGGCATCGGCACTGGAGCTGAACACAAACGGCACGCCAGGTGTTTCGGCATAGTTCAGCGCTTGCTGTATGCTGGCGCCCACACTGTGGCCGTTTTCCTTGGCTTCGATTACTGCCCGCGGGATATTCGATTTGTAATACAAGATGTAATCGGCGCGCTTTTGTTCGCCACTGGCATGGAGCTTGCCTGGCCCGATAATTCGACCTTTGGTGAAACTCACTTCCTCCCGAATCTAGCTTTATATATCCAACCTTACTCCAGTAATGACCGAGGTAATGTACTCGGTACAGATGTCGCGTTCGGAGAGAATTTTCTTGTCGGCCATAGTGCGGGGATGCCCTTGTGTATATTGGGTTGTAAAGCAGCGTTCCAGGGTGCCACTTTGGGCTTGAATTTTTACAGTAAAAATTAAATTATTCAAATAAAACAATGTAATAGTAATTTATATTGTCATTTTTTGCACTGTTTATTGGCAAATATTGGACGCTGATCTAGCCTAAAGATATAACGGATCTGTAAAACCAGCAGCCGTAAGAGAGATACCTGCGTATCATTGATTGACTACTTGGTTTAAGATTTGGATTCCGGCATAGTAAAC
The DNA here is from genome assembly GCA_028714995.1 of Methylobacter sp. Lineage (GTDB taxonomy): Bacteria > Pseudomonadota > Gammaproteobacteria > Methylococcales > Methylomonadaceae > Methylobacter_A. The sequence goes on from JAQTLI010000156.1 coordinate 1,005, forward strand.
AATGCTGTTTGATCATCAGGTTGATACATTAATTTTCAGGCCATAGTTATGAATGATTTCTTAAGTAAAAACCCGATACGGTACTTAATTCCCGGCATACTGTTAGCAGGTCTTTTATTGCTGAGCTTTATGGTACTGCGTGAGTTCTTGCTCTCATTGACATGGGCATTGATCATAACCTATGTCATGTGGCCGCCTTACCATAGCCTGAGGCATCTACTCAAAGACAAAGCCACCCTCAGTGCGGCGGTGATGACTGTCATTATTGCGGGGGTAATCTCTCTGACGGCTTATTGGCTTGCCGCCATGCTGCAAGATGAGCTCCAAATCGCTTATCAAACCTTAACGACTAACTTTACTCAAGAACCTTATCGGCTGCCGGACTTTATCAAACACATTCCGTGGCTGGGCACCACTGCACAGGAATGGATAGACCGGTTGAGCAGTGACCGGGCCGGAATGGCAGCGCAACTTGCAAACTGGTCAAAACAGTGGCTGGGAGAATTTGCCCAGTTCCTCCGTGGTATCGGCTATCACCTACTGAAACTGGTCGTTATTTTAATTACGGTGTTTTTTTGTTTTCGCGATGGCGATGAAATAGTCAGGCAGCTGCGACAAGGGCTGGTTCGCTTTCTGGGAAAATATCAGAATGTTTATTTGCAAGCTGCCGGTAATACGACGCGCGCAGTGGTTTACGGCCTGGTGCTTGCAGCACTGGGACAAGGCCTGTTAGCTGGATTGGGTTACGCTGTAGTGGGGGTAAAAGCGCCGGTGCTGATGGGTGCAATTACTGCACTGCTGGCGCTGGTTCCTATGGGAGCAACGCTGGTATGGCTGCCCATTGGCATCATGCTGATCCTTAAGAGTCAGCTTTGGCAGGGCATTGGACTTTTACTGTGGGGCTTTCTGGCAGTCAGTACCGTGGATAATGTGATCCGTCCACTGGTCATCAGTGGCGCCAGCCGGGTGCCTTTTCTTGTCGTCATGTTTGGCGTTCTTGGCGGGCTTACCGCCTTCGGTGCAGTGGGTCTATTTTTAGGTCCCGTGATTCTGGCCGTATTGCTGGCCGTATGGCAGGCATGGCTGAAGCAGCAGAAAAGGGAGCCATCGGTACGGGAAGAGACCGCGCCTGCTGTAGACGCGGTAGCCAAACCTATCTGGCACACCATGTCTGCCGAGGAAGCCCTTCATGCACAGGCTTCGGATATAGCCAACGGTTTAAGCCAGGGTGAAGCTCAACAGCGACTAAAGCAGTACGGCTCCAATACACTGACGCCCGTAGCCAATCGTAGCGCTATCAAACGCCTTTTGATCCAGTTCCACAATGTACTTGTTTATGTATTGATTGTTGCTGCCGGTGTAACAGCGGCCATTGGACACTGGGTTGACAGCGGCGTTATCGTTGGCGTGATATTTATTAATGCGGTAATCGGATTCATTCAGGAAGGCAAGGCGGAAAAGGCACTGGATGCCATTCGCAATATGCTGACTCCCCAAGCCATGGTGCGGCGTGATAACAAGAACTTTCTCATCCCTGCCGAGCAACTGATCCCGGGCGATATTGTCATCATAGAAAGCGGCGACAAAGTGCCCGCTGACTTGCGCCTGTTACAGGTCAAAAATCTGCAAGTCGATGAATCGATGCTCACCGGAGAATCATTGCCTGTCGAAAAAAATAATGCAGCTGTCGACGCACATGCTGTATTAGGAGATCGATTCTGTTTGGCTTATTCGGGTACGCTGGTTACCTACGGCACGGCACTGGGCGTGGTTGTGTCCACCGGCGATGGAACTGAAATAGGTCGCATCAGCTCCATGTTGCGCACCGTTCCAAAATTGATCACGCCTCTGCTGCACCAAATTGCCCGCTTCAGCCAATGGCTGACCTTTGTTATTTTAAGTGCCGCCTGTGCCACCTTTGCTTATGGCTGGTACTTTCATCATTCTTCTTTGAGTGAACTATTTATGTCAGCGGTTGGCTTTGCAGTAGCGGCTATTCCCGAAGGCTTGCCGGCTATTATGACCATTACTTTGGCTGTCGGCGTACAACGGATGGCCAAACGCAATGCCATTATCCGGCGCTTGCCGGCAGTCGAGACGTTAGGTTCAGTTACCGTGATTTGTACAGATAAAACCGGCACCCTGACCTGTAACGAAATGACGGTTAAAACGGTATTCGTTAACAACGCCTTATATGATGTAACAGGTACCGGCTACGATCCTCAAGGAGGTTTTGAACTGGCTGGTGCGGCGGTTAACATAGAAGATCATCCGAGTTTACATGAGCTGGCAAGAGCTTCCATACATTGCAATAACGCTGCATTAGAACAAAAAGCCGGAAACTGGATCGTACACGGCGATCCTACCGAAGGCGCGTTGGTTACCCTGGCGCACAAAGCCAAAATCGATCCCGTTCTTCTAAATCAGGAAATGCCGCGTACAGACTTTATCCCGTTCGAATCAGAACACCGCTATATGGCATCACTGCATCATAACCACAGCGGCCATGCTTTTGTATTTGTCAAAGGCGCTCCTGAACGTGTGCTCAACATGTGCAACCAGCAACGTGTCAATGGCGAAGATGTACCCATTCAACTTGCACACTGGCAGCAGATTATGGATAAAATCGCAGGCCGTGGTCAGCGCCTGCTGGCGGTTGCTGTCAAGACGGTATCCTCCGCACAGAAACAAATTGACTCTGCCGATATTGAAACCGGACTGACCTTGCTTGGCATTGTCGGCATGATTGATCCGCCGCGCCCTGAAGCCATAGATGCAGTCCTGAAATGCCAACAGGCTGGCATTCGCGTCAAAATGATCACAGGGGACCATGCTGTGACTGCTGTGGCAATTGCCACTCAACTGAATATCGGCGACGGCTCGGTACTGCGTGGAGAAGACCTTGATAACATGACTGATAGCGAGCTTAAGGAAGTAATCCGTAATGTCGATGTCTTTGCCCGAACCAGTCCGGAAAACAAATTACGCCTGGTGATTGCACTGCAAGCAGATGGACATGTTGTTGCCATGACCGGAGACGGCGTTAATGATGCACCCGCGCTAAAAAGAGCCGATGTGGGCATAGCCATGGGTAAAAAAGGCACTGAAGTCTCGAAAGAATCCAGCGAAATAGTGCTGGCAGATGATAATTTTGCTTCTATCGTACGTGCCATAGAAGAAGGCCGTGGCATTTATGACAACCTGAAAAAAGCCATTATTTATATCCTACCCAACAATGGTGGTGAAGGACTGACGATTGTTGCTGCCATCCTGATGGGAGTGACGCTCCCTATTACACCCGTACAGATACTATGGGCCAACATGATTACAGAGGTTACCTTGTCAATAACGCTGGCCTTTGAGCCACCGGAACGGAATATCATGAACCGCATGCCCAGAAATCCCTCTGCGCCTATGCTATCAGGCTTTCTGGTCTGGCGAATTGTGTTTGTATCGCTGATTATGGTCACCGGCACTTATGGAATGTTTCTCTGGGAACTCTCTCAGGACACATCCATTGAAGCAGCACGAACTGTTGCCCTGAATACGCTGGTGATGTTTGAAATATTTTATGTACTTAACAGCCGTTACCTCGTTGATTCAGTAGTCAATTGGCATGGTTTGTTTGGCAACCGACTGGTCTGGCTGGCTATCGGACTGCTGCTTATCGCTCAAATGGCAATTACCTACTGGCAACCTATGCAAGCATTGTTCGGCACTGTCGATATTGAACCGCATACCTGGAAAATGATTATTGCTGTCGGCTCAAGCGTGTTCATACTGGTTGAGATCGAAAAGTTTTTCATCCGGTTGTTCATGCCGAAATCATCCGTAGAGCATAACAAGACTATAAATTGAGTGGTCAGGTGTAGCCTCGTTTGTACTAGTTCATGAGAATACGAGCAAATGAGGGGGGCACTATTGCAATCATGCGAGTTAATTGAATTTTCTTTGCCCCTGATTTTGTTGTACCATTCATCCAACCTCAACATGGAGCTTCACTTTTGCAAAATTCAAGCGGATTTTTCATTCAATTCATACGGTTAGCCTGCCCATTTTGGTACTCCGAAGACAAGTCTGTCATTCGCAGTTTAACGCTGACTTTATTTATTCTTACCGTATTGCAAGTTGGTATTGCCGTCGTCATCACGGAATGGAGCGCAAATCTTTTCAATGCGCTTGAGCAGCACTCAATGACTGAACTATTTACACAGATCGGTCTCATTGCCCTGATTTTTGTAGCCAATATAGCAGTCACCACCGCGCATTTCAAAATCAAGCGGCGTTTGCAACTTGACTGGCGAAACTGGCTGACAACGCGATTGATCGGTCAATGGATGAACAAAGGCCGTCATTATCAAGTCACTCACATTGAAGGGAAACATGATAACCCTGATGCTCGAATCGCTGAAGATATCCGTATTTCGACAGAATCCGCCATTGACCTCTGCCATTCGTTAGTCTACAGCCTGCTGCTGCTTGTCAGCTTTACCAAAATACTCTGGACCCTTTCCGGCACCGTTACGCTTGATTTAGCGCTAATTGAGATTCCCATTCATGGACATTTGGTCTGGCTGGCTCTGTTTTATGCAACGAGTGCTTCCATTTTGGGTTGGTTGATAGGCCAGCCATTAACTATTGCAACTGATGCCAGACAAACAGTAGAAGCCAATTTCAGGTTTGGGTTGGTAAAAGCGAGAGAAAATTCTCTGGCAATTGCACTGATTCATGGCGAAGTTAATGAGCAACGGCGTTTTCTCACGCTTTTTCAAGACATTATCCTTGCCTGGCAGCGACAAACCCGTGCCTGGGCAAATATTTTCATCTTCACCTCCGGCTATTCCGTATTGTCGATGGCGTTCCCCATTCTGGTGTCCGCGCCACGTTATATTCTAGGAAGTATTACCCTCGGCGCCCTGATGCAATCAGCCCAGTCGTTCCAGCAAATGACTGCCGCTCTATCCTGGCCAGTTGATAATACGGCCAAGGTCGCAGAATGGCGAGCGTCAGTTGAACGGGTCCTGGGATTAGCCAATGCCTTGGACGATTTAGAGCAGGAAATCGCTCGCCCTGACCCTCACCGCATTGTAATAGAAAAACCAATGCGCTCTATTTTAAGCCTACACGATCTATGTATCCGCAAACTCAATGATGAAGTTATCGTATCGAATATTAATGCCGAAATCAGACTGGGAGAACGCGTTCTCATCTCTGGCGATGCCGCCACTGGAGCCAAACTGTTCAAGGCGATCGCCGGTCTCTGGCCGTGGGGATGCGGGCGAATCGAATTGCCAGACGGTGAGCCGATGTTCTTTATGCCACCGCGTCCCTATTTACCGACCGCAACGCTGCATGCCGCAATTTGCTATCCATCTCCCAGCGGGACATTTAGCAAAGCAAAGATTGAAAAGACGCTCAAGATGGCTGGACTTAAGGAGTTAGTAGGGCAACTTAATCAAATAGACTCATGGGAAAAAGTGCTTTCTCGTGAACAGCAGCAACGTTTAGGCTTGGTTCGTTTGTTACTAAACCGGCCCAAGTGGATATTATTGCAAGAGGCATTTGACTCGCTTGACCCTGAGGGAGAGGCGATGATGCTGGATTTAATCTGCAAGGAGCTACCCCAATCCGCCATGCTGACAATCACCAATCAACCCACGGCTGAGGCATTTCATCATCGGCGGCTTACGCTGTGACCATCGACGGATTGCATCTTATCTTCAGTTTTAAATGAATCGTGTGTTCGAGCATAAATTCGGCAAGAAACTGCGTGGCGTTAATCTTGGCGGATGGCTGGTGCTGGAAAAATG
>JAQTLI010000157.1 GCA_028714995.1 Methylobacter sp.
AGATATTCCAGAATAGCGGCAGGCGTGTTGAATCTGGACTTCAAGAGCATTAAATACTTCATATCCTCATGATCTATCGACTCTTGGCAGACTCCGTTCTTATTCTCCCTTTCCTGTTTATCTGCTTCGTCATTTTTGGCGGTCTCCTCGCGCTGCGCTCCCCCTGGATTGCATTGGCCCACATACCGGCTGCCTGCTGGGGAACATTCATTGAATTGACCGGAAGAATATGTCCACTTACGGTGATAGAAGTCGAGCTTCGCCGAATCGCCGGAGATGCCGGCTACTCGGATAGCTTTATTGAACATTATCTTCTGTCCATCATCTATCCTTCCGGACTCACCAGAAACATTCAGTTTGGCTTGGCGGGGGGTGTAATACTCATCAATGTTGCTGTATACGGCTGGTTTCTTTATCGCATGTGGGGTTTTCGATCCAAGTAGGCACAGTAAGAAAATAGCCGGGCATTTCTGTTATATTAAGGTGTAATTTTGTCAGCCATAATCCTTCCTTAATATATGAATCACCCCACTATCCCCACTGCCGAGGCTTTTAGACTGCTTTGCACTAATAATCAAATGGCCGTCATTGATGTAAGGTCGGAGGGGGAATTTGAAAAGGCGCACTTTGAAAACACGGTAAATATTCCGATACTTTCGGACGCCCATCGCCATGATGTGGGTATTACCTATAAGACCGAAGGCTCAGAAGCCGCCAAGGCGCTCGGGCATAAACTGGTCAGCGGCGAATACAAGGAGCGGATGATTCAGCAATGGTGCGAGTCGATTAAAAGCCATCCCAGACAGCCCGCGTTGATCTTTTGCTGGCGAGGCGGGCTTCGCTCGCGTTTGGCCCAAGAATGGATTTATCAGCAAGGACTTGAAGTTATACGGGTTGATTCCGGCTATAAAGGTTTAAGGCATGAGGCGCTTAAGGCCATTGAAAACCCTGCACCTTTTGTCGTCCTTTCCGGCATGACAGGATCGGGGAAAACCCGCTTGATTCACAAACTCCGGCACTTTATCGATCTTGAAGGTCTTGCCAACCATAGAGGCAGCGCTTTTGGATCGCATTTTGGAGTAAGCCAGCCTCAGCAAGCTACGTTTGAAAACAAGTTGGCGCTATCACTTTATCAAGTTACTGATAACTACGTGCTTGAGGATGAAAGTCCCAATATTGGTCGATGTCACCTGCCTGATCTGTTTTATACTCGTATGGTCAATGCTCCAATGGTGATGATCGAAACTCCAGTCCGGATCCGGGCGTTGGAAATCTTTAAGGAATATATCCAAGCCCCTTTTGCAAGCGGCATGCCGTTGCACGAACTGGAAAACAGCTTTGCAAGGAATGTCGAACGAATCCGAAACAAACTGGGCGGACTGGAGTGCGATAACATTAAGGCTATGCTGAGCCAATCATTCAAATTCGATGCGCTTAATGAAGATTACACAGGCGCCTATCTCGATTGGATTGAGCGCTTGCTGACGCATTATTACGACAAACTTTATATCCATTCGCTGTCTTTAAAGTCACGGAAGACCTTGTTTAAAGGATCATGGCAGGATTGTTTGGACTTTTTGAGGCAACTGAATGATGAATAAGAATTCAACTCCAATCGTTTCAGACCTGGTTCTGCTCGGCGGCGGGCATGCCAATATTCAGGTCTTGAAGATGCTGGCCATGAACCCGATTGGCGGGCTTAGAATCACCTTGATATCCGACCAGACCCATTCGCCTTATTCGGGGATGATACCCGGCTATTTAGCTGGCTATTATTCCTATGAGGGATGTCATTTCGATATAAGGCGAATCTGCGAGGAACTCGGCCAGCGCTTTATCAAGGCCAAAATCATCGGCATCGATCCGCAAAACAAAAAAATCCGGCTGGAGAATAGGCCGGAAGTCAGTTACGACTGCGCGTCCATTAACGTGGGCATTGAGCCTGAAAGTATAGAAAACTCTTCGGCCGAGGCGGCTTTAAAGCTGATCCCGCTTAAGCCGATTTCCAGGTTTATCGCGCATTGGGAACGGTTGATTGCCGACCTGAAGGCTTATAAGGGTAGCGAATCGCTACAGATTGCCGTTGTCGGGGCCGGCGCATCCGGTGTTGAAATATCGATCATCCTGAAAATGTTGATCGACCAACATAAATGGAATGCCGAGGTGAGCCTTATACACCGGCATGAATTCCTGGTCTCGGCAAAAGACCTTGCAGCCCAGAAAAAGCTATCGGAAATACTCAGAGAGCTGGACATTAAAGTTCTGCAAAACACCCAGGCGCTTAAGGAACAGGAAAACGGCCTGGTGCTTACAGATGATAAAGGGCTGGTTCAGACTAAGGATTTTTACCGAGTGCTGACAGCAACCCAAGCCTCCGCGCCTAAGTGGTTTAAACACTCGGGGCTGCCGGTGAGCCAGGACGGTTTTTTAAAAGTAACCGGTAGCCTCCTGGTCGAAAATGAACACGCCCTTTTTGCCGCAGGAGACTGCATACACTTTTCGCCGTCTCCGTTGAAAAAAGCCGGCGTTTATGCGGTCAGGCAAGGGATGGTGCTTGAGCACAATATCCGCGCCTATTTTACCGGCAGGTCCGCGTTAAAAACCTTTCATCCCAAAAAGAATGTGCTGTCTTTAATAACCATAGGCGAACGAAAAGCCCTGGTTCATCAAGACAGCCCCTCCATACTCAGGTGGATGTGGCCTTCGTTGTTGTGGACAGTTAAGGATGGGATAGACAGGCGCTTTATGAAACGGTTTCAGGCCAGGACTTTCAGCGCAAAGCCCAAGCATTTTAATAAGGTCATGCCTGAGCCCAAGAGCACGCTGGTTCCCGAAGATTGGGAAAGCAATACCTGCGGCGGCTGCGGCAGCAAGCTGGCGGCTTCCACATTAACGCTAAGCCTGAATAAGCTGGACATCCCCAAGGACGATGCTGTCTTGCTGGGCGTTAAGGATGGCGAAGACTGCGCGTTGACCCGGATTTCCGAGCATACCCTGTGCCTGCAAAGCATCGATCAATTCCGCTCGTTTATTTCAGACCCTTACTTGCTGGGGCAAATTGCCACCCAGCATGCATTAAGCGACATCTATGCGATGGGCGGCGTTGCCAAGACCGCACAGGTCGGCCTGACGCTCCAAGCCGCAAACAGGAAGATTCAGCAGGAAGATATTTTTCAACTGATGTCGGGCGTGCTGGATATTCTGACCCAAAGCGCGGTCTCTCTTGTTGGAGGTCACACCGGCGAGGGATCGGAGCTTGCCATTGCCATTGCAGTCCAGGGCGAAGTCGCGCCGGAGCAGGTTTTAAAAAAACAACTCACTCAACCGGGAAACCGCCTGATACTGACCAAATCTATAGGCACCGGCGTTATCTTTGCCGCCAACATGCTCGCCCAAGCCAATGGTAAGCTGGTGGATCAGGCGCTTTCAAGCATGCTTGAATCCAACAAAGCAGCCATGGAGATTATCAAATCCTTTGAAGTTTCCGGCTGCACGGATATAACCGGTTTCGGCCTGCTGGGCCATGCGTTTGAGATGATGGGTAAAAACAGCAATCATACGTTGGGCATTAAAATCAACTACCAGGCGATACCCACGTTCGACGGTATCGGCGAGTTATTCGCAAAAGGCTATTACGCCTCTATTGCTGAGGAAAATTACCAGTCTTTAAGTGCCGCGCTGGGTGCGGAAGTGAGCAATCAAAAATTTCCCGCGCTGTTCGATCCCCAAACCAGCGGCGGACTGCTATTTTCAGTGCCATCCGATCAGGCGGAAGCATGCCTGAAAGCCCTTCATCAAAACGGTGTATCCAAGGCCTGTGTCATAGGCGAAGTTATCGATGAGCGGAAAATAGTAATTCATTAGTGAATATTGATATGCGGTACTTTTTTCAGAAGACAATTTCTGACTGCATGCTGGATAAGCAGAATAAACTACCTCGAATTTAAAATTCACGCTATCAAACGATAAGTATTTATACATATTGAACAAATAATTTGATTCCTTTAGCCTTTATTAGCTTTTGCCAGTCCAACTGACTTATTTAGGTACGCCGCTAATGAAAGCCTCGCGCGCTCGCAAATCCACTTGAGAGTCCAGCGCGGCGCAACCGCCTACCTAGGTACTTTCTGATTTGCTTTGGGTGGCCATTTGTTTACTGGCCTGCTTCCGACGACACAGTGCTATAACCTGAGTCGACTACTGTCGTTGCGCAGACCCGCTCTTGCTGCAAAGAGGACAACACTATGGATCTAAATGATCATCCTACCGTCAAGCAGTTACGCGCCCGTGAAGCCGGTGTAGATGACAATACGAAAGTCAGGCCCAGCCTGGAGGCCGATTGGCTGCGGCAACTGGCTATGGATTGCGGTGCCGATGATGCCGGCCTGATTGACATCGACCTGCCGGCCCTGGACCCGCAGCGTAGCGAAATCCTGAAGCACTATCCCTGGACGAAGACATTACTAAGCTTCGTCGTCCGCATGTCGCGTGAACCTGTGCGCAGTCCCGCGCGCTCCGTCTCGAATCTTGAGTTCCATAATACCGGCGACCTGGTGGATGAAGTGAGCCGTCATATCGTCCGGCATCTGGAGGAAAGCGGCATCCGGGCGGTCAACCCCGCGATGGGCTTCCCGATGGAGATGTACCAGTTCCCCGGCGGCATCTGGGTGGTTTCGCACAAACCGGTGGCAGTGGCGGCGGGACTCGGGCATATGGGCATCCATCGCAATATCATCCATCCCAAATTCGGCAACTTCATCCTGCTCGGAACAGTGCTGATCGATGCCGGGGCTACGGAGCACGACGCACCGCTCGATTACAACCCCTGCCTGGAGTGCAAGCTCTGCGTGGCAACTTGCCCGGTGGGCGCCATTGCGCCCGATGGCGAATTCAACTTCTCGGCCTGCTTCACGCACAACTACCGAGAGTTCATGGGTGGGTTCACCGATTGGGTCGAGCAAGTGGCGGACAGCAAGAACGCCATGGACTACCGCAAGCGCATCAGCGGGCCGGAAACCGCCTCCATGTGGCAAAGCCTGTCTCATAGCGCCAATTACAAGTCCGCCTATTGCATGGCGGTCTGCCCGGCCGGCGAGGATGTGATCGGCCCCTATCTCAGGGATCGCAAGGCCCACCTGCAGGATGTCGTCAAGCCGCTGCAGGATAAACCGGAACCCGTTTATGTCATCAAAGGCTCCGACGCCGACACGTTTGTCCGCAAAAAATGGCCAAACAAAACCGTCAAGCACGTCGGCAATGCGCTTCAACCACGTAGCATTCCAGGGCTGCTGGCCAACATGCCCTTGGTATTCCAGCCAAATCAATCGCGGGGCTTGAATGCCACCTACCATTTCAGTTTCACCGGCGATGAACAGCGTGAGGCCACCATCATCATCCGGGACCGCACGCTCCACATACAAGAAGGTCTGATAGGCTCTGCGAATCTGCACGTTACAGCGGATACTCGTACCTGGCTTGGTTTCCTGGCCAAGGAGCGCAACCTGGCCTGGGCACTCGTGCGCAGGAAAATCCGTATGAAAGGTTCGCCCAAGCTGCTGGTCGCCTTCGGCAAGTGCTTTCCAAGCGCCGGCGTTCGACACGAGCCAACGGAGATATTGCCGCAAACCTCGACGCTACAACGTGAACCGGTCCTTTACCGACAGAACGATGCGGCCACCGGCAAAATCAAATGGCAGGGTACCCTAACCGTGGCCGAGATCATCGAGGTCGCCAACCAAGTCAAGACCTTCCGGTTGGTCAATCCAACCGGGGGCAAGATTCCGTTCCAGTATTTGCCGGGACAGTTCCTGACCCTGGACATCGAGCCTCGGGGCATACCCACCAAGCGCTCGTACACCATCTCCTCCACGCCGACCTGGCGGGACCGCATCGAGATCACCGTCAAACGCGAGGAGCACGGACTCGTCTCAGGCTGGCTGCACGACGAACTCAAACCGGGCGACTCCCTTAAACTACTAGCGCCGAACGGCAGCTTTGTTTTCGCGGGCGAAAATCAGCCGTCCATTGTCCTGATCGGCGGAGGCGTCGGCATGACCCCGTTGATGAGCGTGGCCCGATACCTGACCGACAGCCAATGGCCGGGGGACATACACATGCTGCTGAGCTTCCGCGGGACCGGCGACTATTTGTTCAGGGAAGAAGTCGCCTCGCTACAGTCGCGCAACCCAAACCTGAAAGTCACGGCCACGCTGAGCAATCCCGGTGATTCCCCCTGGTCCGGACCGACCGGGCGCATCGACAAGGCGTTTCTGGAACGCTCCATTCCCAATCCCGCCGATCAGCACGTCCATCTCTGCGGCCCTCCACCGATGATGGAAGCAGTGAAGGCCGCGCTGAGCGAGCTTGGTGTACCGAAGGCCCAGATCAAGACGGAAGCGTTCGGAACCATCAAGCGCGACCCGACCGCCGTCGGCGCCCGTACCGGAGCCGTGGCCGGGCGCATCCAGTTCCAGCGGTCGCAGGTTGACGCTGCGGTACTGGAAGGCGCCACGATTCTCGATACGGCGGACGAGGCGGACGTATATATCGACAGCGCGTGCCGCTCCGGCACCTGCGGCTTGTGCCGCGTGAAACTACTTTCGGGCAAGGTGCGCATGACGGTCGAGGATGCGCTGACGGAAGATGAAAAAATGGACGGCTACATTCTGGCCTGCCAGGCCGAAGTCGAAACCGATGTGGAAATCGACGTTTGATGGGAGTGATTAATAATTAACGACGTTATCTTTATACTAATCGCTG
>JAQTLI010000158.1 GCA_028714995.1 Methylobacter sp.
AATCTATAAGTTCTGGATCGCATTCGCCAATATTGATGGCTATCGCATTGATACCGTCAAACACATGGAACCCGGGGCTACCCGGTATTTCACCTCGGTCATCCAGGAGTATGCTCAAAGCCTGGGTAAGGAAAATTTCTATCTGATTGGTGAAATTACAGGCGGTCGGGAATATGCCTTTGATCTAATGGAAACTACCGGACTCAATGCCGCGCTAGGCATTGATGATATTCCGGATCGACTGGACTATCTGGCCAAGGGCTATCGTGATCCGCAATCCTATTTCGGATTGTTCAGAAATTCAGAGCTGGTCAACAAAAGCTCTCATGTCTGGTATGGCAAGCACGTCGTCACGCTGTTCGACGACCATGATCAGGTTAGGAAAGGAGTAAACAAGGCGCGTTTTTGCGGCGACAAGCAAAACCGCGGTTATGATCATCTTCGTGCCGTGCTTGCGCTCAACCTGACCAGCATGGGTATACCCTGTCTTTTTTACGGTACGGAACAAGCCTTTGATGGCGCCGGCGATAATGACCGGTACTTACGTGAATGCATGTTTGGCGGTGATTTTGGTTCTCTGCAAAGCAGCCATCGGCATTTCTTCAACGAGGATCACGAAATCTACCGATTCATTGCCGACATTCTTAACATCAGAAAAGGGCATCTGGCATTGCGCAGGGGTCGCCAGTATCTGCGGGAAATCTCAGCCAGCGGCGATGCGGGAAGCTTTGGCTATCCCCATATGATCGGTGGTCGTATTCTGTCAGTCGTTCCCTGGTCCCGCATCTTCAGTAATCAAGAAATGGTGCTGGCTATCAATACGGATGTTGATCAATCTCGAACCGCCTGGGTAACCATTGACAATAACTTGCACGGGGACAATTCAAAGTTTTTAACCTGTAGCTATTCAACTGACTCCGCACAGATCGGTTCGGAAATTGAGGTTGAAGCCCGAAATGGTAAGGCCGTGCGTTTGACTGTTCCTACGGGCGGATTTGTCATCTACAAGTAAACCGAATGATATATTTCTGAGGAGGAGTCATGGCACTTAAACAATATGGTGTTCTTAAAGGCAAGGCGATCAATAAAATAATTGGGCAGGGATCAAGCCCTCATTATGAAGTGCATATTATCGATGATACAACAGACTACCGTATTGCCATTAATGTAAAGTCCAATCTTGCTCCTTCTGAGTTGATGTATCTTGTCATCGATGATTTTCAGCATCCCATTTTGGATCATCTGGTACATCTGGATAAAGGTTTTACCGCGCTGCAGAGTGCGCCAAACAAAATGGCGCTGGATTTCATACGCGGCAATCTGTTCGATCCAAGACAAATGCGTCCATTGCCCTATAACGTTCCCGGCCCGGATAATGACCTCAACGAAAAAATAGATGCTTATGTGCAACGGGCCATTGGTGACGAACGGGCAAGCGTTTACGCATTTGGTGAACGTTGGGGACCTGAAACCGGTGTAAAAGATAAATATTTTGGTTTTAAGCCTGGAAACGGTATTCATGATATTCACATGAATCAAGGTAACGTCGGTGAGTTTGTCAAGGATGACGGTGTTTGGCAGGACGGTGGGTTACTTTTTCATTTCCCGAGTATTGATAAAGTAATTGTCGGTGTTGGTGCAGAGATTTGGCCTGAACAATGGGTCGCCGTTTTTATGGCCTTTCAGTCACAGTGCTGGCATACCGACGATCAAACAGGCCATCAACTTCCACAGTGCAAGGAGATTCCTAAAATAGAAGCAAGTGTCCAAATTATAGCGGCGCTGGTCAATCCTGAAGGCGAAGATTCCAGGCATGAAACAGTGACTTTGATTAACCTCGCTCCAGACACAGTTAATTTATCCGGTTGGTTTATTGCGGATAAAAGTAAAAATCGCTCGCTTATTAGTAATATGCTGCTTAAACCGGGTGCGACCGGTGTGGTGAGATTGGATGGACAGGGGGCGCAATTAGGTAACAACGGTGGGATCATTACCCTGCTTGATTCTCAAGGCTTTAAACAACACGGCGTGTCCTATACCAAAGAACAGGCTCTTAGCGGCTGGACCGTTTTGTTTTAAACGGGGGTACAAGTAAGGATAAACAAGTCACCAGACACAATTCAAGAAGATGGTTGAAAGGGGAAGGGCAAATCTTCCACACATTGAACGCTGGAAGGGGACGTAACATTAGCGGGTGTATGTGGTTTGTTTGACCATGACTCGCCACTTGCGTATCAATTTATTTGAGAAGGTCTCCTCCAAGATCAGTTTTAAGCAGAAACGGTTGAAGGCTGCTTGGAACAATGACTTTAGGGCGGAAGAGGTGTTAGGCCTATAATTTTAATGCGTTTTCCCTGAGGGTAGATTTTATTTTTATCTGTTGGCTCTTTATGAAAAATAATGTGTGGAAGGTGATCTATGTGCAAGTTTAAAGTTAAATGGCTTTTTGTCATCGAGCAGGATTATTTATGGCCATCCGGATTGGCTATTCCAGAAAATGCCGATTTTTATGATAAAACCGGCGTTAAGCGTTTGGAAATTCGGCAAAACGGCGAGATTAAAGTTTTAAAGGATTATGCATGGGATGGATGTACCCCGAAGTTTTGCTTACTCGACTTGGTTTTTGGTGTCCCGGATGGGGTTGTTCACGAAAGGACGAAGCAGCCAAAAACTTACTATGCCTCGCTTGTACATGACGCCTTGTATCAGTTCCTGGATGACGATTTACCATTGAGCCGCAAGGAGGCTGACCTCTGTTTCCTTAGGCTCATGCAAGAGTCCGACTTTGCATTAAGCAAACTCTATTATTTTGCAGTACGTTGTTTTGGTGGGATTTTCCGACGTGCAGCAAAACGAATACGCAAGACGCAAGGCAGGAAGCTGGTAATAGTTTAGTCGTTTATATGCGTTTACCCAGTCCTATCAGGTGATTAATTATTACAGGCTGATCCTTCCGGTACCTCTGCACAAATCTACTTAAAAAAATCAAGACCAATCTAACCGGCAATTTGCATTCCATGTTCGGATTTAGCGTTTATGACTCAATCAAACAAGCGGATGGAGTCGGAAAAGTTGCCCAAAGATAAGGTCTTGGGATGTCTTGCGATCATGGCAGTTTATTGTTAGCGGCAGCATTTTTCGGTTTGCCCAAATGGCGGAAGAATAATGTTGCGATCAATGGCGATAAGACTGTAAATTTTATTAAATCTGTCAACGCATGCGTAAAAATTGGCTTGCTCTGCCAATTTAACTGTCCAAACGTTACAATATGCTCTGATTTTATTAAGCACAGTCTTTTTCAAACGAGCATGGATATGGAAAAAATAAAAGTTCTTTTTGTGTGTATGGGCAATATCTGTCGGTCACCCACTGCTGAAGGCGTCTTTACAAAACTCATCAAAGAGCAGGGAGTAGATGCGTATTTTGCTGTTGATTCGGCCGGCACGCATGCCCATCATGTTGGCGATGCTCCTGACTTGCGAGCACAAAAGGCAGCTCTCGATCGGGGGATTGAGTTGATGCATTTGCGGGCCAGAAAAGTCGTCATGGGAGATTTTGAGGATTTCGATTTTTTGCTGGCGATGGATGATGACAATTATTCAATATTGATTGATGCCTGTCCTGAACAACACAAAGACAAAATTAAATATTTTCTCGAATACGCCCCGCATCTGAATGTACGGGAAGTTCCTGATCCTTACTATGGCGGGAAATACGGTTTTGAGAAGGTATTGGATATGGTAGAAGAAGCCTCAGCCGGCTTTCTAAAAACGTTACAGGAAACCGGAGCTATAAAATGGCAATAGTATCAAATACCGTAGGATATACGGATGGTGATGTGTTATTGGAAGCTTTTTTTGCTTTTGACGATTCATTTTCAGATCGAAGGCCAGCTGTTTTAATTAATCATGCCTGGGGTGGAAGAGATGATTTTGTTGCAGAGAAAGCCAAAAAACTCGCAGCCTTGGGTTATTTCGGCTTTGCGGTAGATATGTACGGAAAAGGTGTTTTAGGTTCAAGTCCTGAAGAAAATGCAAAGCTCATGCAGCCGCTTATGGATGATCGGGTAATGCTGCAACAGCGTATGAAGGCTGCGCTTTATGCAGTGAGGCTTCTGCCTTGGGTTGATGACAGTAAAATTGCTGCGATTGGCTTTTGTTTTGGCGGTTTGTGTTCGCTTGATCTGGCAAGAACAGGCGCCGACCTGAAGGGTGTGGTCAGTTTTCACGGCTTGCTGGGCGCACCGGATAATACGCAAGACAATGCTATCAAGGCCAAGGTTTTGGCCCTTCATGGTCATGATGATCCTTTAGTTCCTGTTGAGCAAGTGATTGCCTTCGAACAGGAAATGACGAAGGCAGGCGCGGACTGGCAACTGCATACTTATGGTAATACGATGCATGCGTTTACTAATCCTGTGGCTAATGATCCGACATTTGGCACGGTCTATCAGTCCGATGCAGACAGACGGTCATGGATAGCAATGAAAAACTTTTTAATCGAAATTTTCGTTTAATTTTTAAAGCATCAACACCTTCGACTCCCTATCGACAATTTGTTATAATCTTTAAGTTATTCATTATCATGTAGTCTCACTTAATACATAGGGACTAGGATTATGTGCGTTTATTTAGTAAAGAAATCATGCCGGCATGGGTTGTTTACCGGTATTCATGTGTATATAGGGATCAATGTCAAACTTCGCTAAAGAAATAATACCTGTCAATCTCGAAGATGAGATGAAACAGTCCTATCTCGATTACGCCATGAGCGTTATCGTCGGTCGAGCCCTTCCAGATGTCAGAGATGGCCTTAAGCCGGTTCACCGTCGTGTTTTATACGCGATGAGTGAGTTAGGTAATGACTGGAATAAACCTTATAAAAAATCGGCGCGTGTAGTCGGTGACGTGATCGGTAAATATCATCCTCATGGCGATACAGCGGTTTATGACACCATGGTGCGTATGGCGCAGGATTTTTCCATGCGCTATATGCTGATCGATGGGCAGGGCAATTTCGGTTCGGTTGACGGTGATTCGCCTGCGGCGATGCGTTATACAGAAGTGCGCATGTCGAAAATTGCCCATGAATTGCTGGCCGATCTTGACAAGGAAACCGTCGATTTCGCGCCCAACTATGATGAATCAGAGTCAGAACCGAAAGTATTGCCGACCCGTGTGCCGACCTTACTGATTAACGGTTCATCCGGTATTGCGGTGGGTATGGCCACCAATATTCCTCCGCATAATTTATCTGAAGTCATCAGCGCCTGCCTGGCGATGATCGATGAGCCTGATCTCACTGTGCATGACCTGATGGCTCATATTCCAGGGCCTGATTTTCCAACGGCGGCCATTATCAATGGCGCTTCCGGCATTTACAATGCTTATACCACCGGGCGAGGAAAAATATATTTACGCGCGCGTTGCCATTTTGAAGACATTGGCGACAGCAGTCGCCAGGCAATCATCACTACTGAATTACCCTACCAGGTCAACAAGGCCAGGCTGTTAGAGAAAATTGCCGAACTGGTTAAGGAAGGCAAGCTTGAAGGTATTTCCGGTTTGCGTGATGAATCGGATAAAGACGGCATGCGCATGGTGATTGAGCTGCGCCGCGGCGAAGTACCTGAGGTGGTGTTGAACAACCTGTACAAGCAGACACAATTCCAGACCGTGTTCGGCATCAATATGGTTGCTCTGCTGGATGGTCGTCCGCATTGCATGAATCTTCGGGAGATCATCAGCGCCTTTATTAATCACAGGCGGGAAATTGTCACCCGCAGAACGATTTATAATCTGCGCAAGGCTAGGGAAAGGGCGCATATATTAGAAGGGCTGGCGGTTGCATTAGCCAATATCGACGAAATGATTGCGCTGATTAAGGCGGCCGCCACGCCGGCCGAAGCTAAAGTCAGTTTGTTGGAAAAAAACTGGGATGCAGGGCTGGTTGCAGCATTATTGGAGCGCGCTGATGCGGATCGTTCAAGGCCGGAAGACTTACCTGTAGAGTTCGGTATTCATGCTGGGATTTACCGTCTGTCGGAAACCCAGGCTCAGGCCATTCTTGAGTTGCGTCTGCATCGACTGACCGGTCTGGAGCAAGACAAGATAGTCAATGAATACAAGCAGCTGCTGGAGCAGATCGATGAGTATCTGTTTATTCTGGGCAGCGATGTTCGCCTGATGGAAATTATCAGGGAAGAGCTGGTTGCCATAAAGGAACAATACTCTGACGAACGCCGTACCGAAATCATGCGGGATTATTCAAATTTATCCGATGAAGATTTGATTACCGAAGAGGATATGGTGGTGACCATGTCGCACGAAGGTTATGTCAAGTCCCAGCCATTGAGCGATTACAAAGCGCAGCGTCGGGGCGGTCGCGGTAAATCGGCTACAGCAACCAAAGAACTGGACTATGTCGATAAGCTGATAGTTGCCAATACTCACGATACTATTCTGTGTTTCTCATCGCTGGGTAAGGTTTACTGGCTTAAAGTCTATCAATTACCTGTTGCAAGCCGCGCTGCAAGAGGCAAACCATTTGTTAATTTATTGCCGCTGGAACAGGGCGAAAAAATTAATGCCATGCTGCCGATACGCGAATTTACCGATACTAAATTCATATTCATGGCGACCTCGGCGGGTACTGTCAAAAAGACGCCATTAAAAGAATTTGAACGCCAACGCACTACCGGCAAAATAGCCATTGATTTAAGGGAAGGCGATACACTCGTGGGTGTTGCTGTAACTG
>JAQTLI010000159.1 GCA_028714995.1 Methylobacter sp.
GCATTGACGAGGAAACCGGTGGAAAAATCATAGAGCAATTCCAGCTCGAACAAACCGGCATGGCCCAAACCATCTTCGGAATATTTCCGAATGTTATCGCCGAAGAGAATCAGGATATGTCGTACTTGTTCCTGGATCTTTGCTTCGATGTGCTTTGCGTCTATCAAAAAGCATTCGGCCCCCTGCCCTCTCAAAATGACATGGATTATGGATGGTTGGAAAAACAGGCAGTGCTATTGGATGCTGAATTGCAGTCGTTAATTATAGAGCGTCATATGGATAACAAAATAAGATCGAAACTTCAAGACCGGTTTGTGAGCAGGGTAATCAAAGACAGTCAGCAAATGGGACTGGTCAATTTTATGAATGCGGCGATTGATGATTTTGCTTCCGAAAGCCCAAGCAGGGTTCCTGCAATTAAGACCACTCAAACCATGATCTTTATCGTGGTCCGGCTATTCAGCAACCTTTATAGTTATACCAACAAAAACAACATGATATAGTATGATATGATTTCATATCATATACATTCAGGTCGATACTTGCCCAAATTATTCAACAACAAGCCACGGAACAGTTTGATACTATCAATTATTACAATAAAATTGGTTCTATCCATGAAAGATACCCATCAGTCAGTTCCATGCTAAAGAAAGCACTGATTATTGAGCAAGGGCGTGACATTCCTGTAATGTGAACGCAATTAAAATAGTATGATATGATTTCATACTATGCAATATGAGATAGCATAATATGATTGCTCTGATAGGCGGGGAAAAAGGCGGCACCGGAAGAACGGCGATATTACTGAATTTGGCGGCTATGCGAGTTGTGGCCGGGTGCGATACTTTACTGATTGATACCGATACTCAAGACAAGGCGGCGTGACATTCCTGCAAATGAACGCTATTAAAATAACATAGTATGATATGATTTCATACCATACGATATAACATGAGATGACATAATATGATTGTTCTGATAGGCGGGGAAAAAGGCGGCACTGGAAAAACAACGATATCGACTAATTTGGCGGCTATGCGAGCTTTGGCCGGGCGTGATGTTTTACTGATTGATACCGACCCTCAAGGCAGCGCTAACTATTGGGTACAAAGTCGTGATGATGAGAACATTACTCCAAGGGTGGCCTGCGTTCAAAAATTTGGAAAGGGTTTACCAAAAGAGGTTCAAGACCTGGCTAAACGGTATCAAGACATCATCATCGATGCAGGGGGCCGAGATTCGGTTGAGCTTAGAGCGGCTTTAGTCGTCGCCGAAAAAGTGTTTATCCCGATACAGCCCAGCCAGTTCGACATTTGGACATTGAACCAGATGGACGAGTTAGTTGAAACCTCCAAAGCCTTCAATCCAGACTTGCAAGCAAAGGTAATAATCAGTCGTTCATCAACCAATCCTTCTGTTCATGAATCAGAAGACACAGGTAAATTGTTGTCTGACTTTCTTAACCTTGATCTTGCCAGCGTGACAATTCGCGACCGCATTGCTTACCGGAAAGCAGCAAAAGATGGCCTGGCCGTTACTGAACTAAAACCAAAAGACCAAAAAGCGGTTGATGAAATGGAATCACTGTATAAAGAGGTATTCGACGATGAGTGAATTAAAAAGCAGGCCACCGGTTAAATCGAAGCTGGATTTGGATGCCTTTATTGCTGGCGCCGAAGAAAAGGTGACGGCAAAATCCACACAGAAACGCAAAGAAGTATATCCGTGGGAACAGCCGGGCGTTCGCGAAGATGTGACCAAAGTTTATAACCTTAGACTCTCAGAACCTTATCGATTGAAACTGAATTACATTGGTAAAAATACGCCAGGTAGCATGCAAAAATTCTGTTTGGATGTTCTGCAGGATGCAATAGACGCGAAAATTAAAGAGCTAATAAAATAATATGGCATGATATCATACTATTTTTAATGCAAGGGTAGATATCTCGGCCTTCAGCCGATAATAAACTGGGTTGGTATATGGGAGATAGTAATGTTAAGACTGTTGTTGCAGCTACTTATGGTAGCTTGTTGCCAATTGCCGCTCGTCGGCCATGCGGTGACTTCCCGTCAGCTTGATGAAGAAATTAACGCAGTCGCAAGGTTGTAGAATCATCTACTGTGGACGCAGCAGCGGAGGATCAAATCCGGGTATTAAAGGAAGCGATTACGAAAGGTGAATCGGCAAGTAAACAACTTAAAGAAGAAATTCAAAGTTTCGAAAAGATTCAAACGGTCCTAACAAGTGGATTAATTGGAGCGGTGGTCACTGCTATAGTCAGCGCTGCTGAGCGCCTTTACGAACTTCAGGAGATCACGCGCGGACAAAGATTTTAGGCGGCTAGAAGTAATAGAGAAAGCGCACCAATTGCAGTCTACAGGAATTAAGGTGCCCGCCGACATCCTTAATAACTACGAGGATCAATCTGGAACGCTATCATAGATACGGTTTTAACAGGCAGATTATAGCCGTATTAACCTGCGAGAAGGTTTTAACTCATGAATATGATAATGAATAATATCATATCATTCCATATCATACTTTATTGCTTCCCGTCCCATCTCTCGACGCCATTTATGACCCAATCCTGAAGCAGATAAAGCCTGGCTTTAGATGTTGTCAGGCACTATCAATGTGTCGTCATTAGACTTGAAACCGCCAGTGACCAGAAAAATATTCTTACTGCAGCAGGGCAGGGCATCCATTACTGACGTAGCATTGTGGTCAGCTGTTGATCATTCGGCTTACCTGTATATGCTTGAACGCTTTGCTGATTTTCAACTTACTTAAGAAACGTTATTTAAAGGGCTTTTTCATTTAACCTGAGACTGATGATACATTTACCGCCTTTTGCTTTACTACAAGGCTTGGCTTCATGCAAAAGTACCTTTTAACAATTAGTCTTTGTGTTAGTTCCATTATTGTTCAAGCACACCCCGGCGGGACTAATACTGCGGGCTGTCATACCAACAAAAAGACGGGCGACTATCATTGCCACCAACCGAAAAAGCAGGCTGTCTCGCTATCCGAAAGCAAGACAACTGAAACCGATCCGCTTTATCGACAACCCGCGCTTACCCGTGCAGACAGTTTACTTAAATTAGATTATGAAGGCTTTACGATCTGGCTGGATTGCAACAAAAGGGGAGCAGTGAAATTTCGTTATAACGCCCAGCATGACACTGGCAGCGCCAAGCGCTACGACAAGTTCATTCTCGACCCGAATGTTCCGGCTGAATGCCAGCAAACTACCTCAAAAGCTTATAGCCATGATTACGACCGTGGACACCTGGTGCCTGCCAATCATCTCGATGCTTCTGCATCGGCCATTAAGGCAACCAACACCATGACCAACATTTTGCCTCAGTCCGCGAATATGAACAGGGGCGCATGGTTGCTGACCGAAGAGATCATCGAATGTTACCGCGATATCGACGAACTGCTGGTAATCGGCGGAGTGATCTGGGGAAATAATTCGAGTGATGATTACTTCGTTCAAAGCCATGGAGTGAAAACGCCAGCCGCTTTTTGGAAAATAATCATTCGTGGTACCGGTCAGGATGAAAGAGCCATAGCTTGGATCGTGCCGAACTCGCAGGATGCTACAAAGAAAAACCTGGATCGATATCTGGTGAGTGTTGATGAGATTGAGCGGGTGACAGGCGAAAAAATACCCGTAGCTGACTACACAAAACACAATAAACCATCCCAATCTTGGCTTATTCCACGAGGATGCAATAAAGGCTAAGCCTTTATTATGTAATTACGATAATTACATAATTATCGTAATTACGCTTTTAAAGCTGTAATTTTCTATTATAATATATGTAACTTAACATTTACAGGACCGTCCAAATGACCCCACAACGTCTGACTGAAGCAGAAGTACACACCGCTTGCGCTGAGATTGCCGCCCAAGGCGAACGCCCGACCGCGCTAACCCTGCTAGGTAAACTAGGTCGCGGAAGCTTGACCACCATCACCAAGTTTCTGAACAGCTGGAACGCTAGTGACGAGGCACAAGCGATAAAAGCTGATGCTTTACCGGCAATTGTTAGGCTTCCGCAGGAACTATCCAAAGATGGCGAAGACTTGCTAAAGAAGATGTGGAACATAGCCAAGGGTATCGCTGACGAAGATCTGGATATTCAGCGTGAGGCATTGAAGCAGGCCGAACTCGCAAATCAGGCGAAGGTTGAGGAAGCTTTTAAGTTTTCAGAGGCCCAATCGATGAAAATTGACCGGCTTGAAGATACTTTGGCTGAACTTCAATCGAAACTGGCAGAAGAGCAGAATGATCACGCGAAAACCGTTGTCCACTTAAACGAGGCCGAAAAGACCAATGTAGGCCTGACCAAGGATAACGAACAACTCCAGAATGAAATTAGAGACTTGAAAAGTCGCGTGGCCATGCTGGAGGATTTGAATAAAACGGCCGCCCGGGAGAATTTGGAACTACAGAAAACGCACAACGCCACGTTAAAGCAGAAAGACGCGGAAATCAGGTCTTTGGACATGCAGATTCACAAGCTGCAGACATCGCTGGATTCGGTTGTTAAATCCAATGACCAGTTGAAGTCGGATATCAAAGATAAGGCATCCAAGCTGTCAGACCTGACTATTGAATTGGAAAAGCTAGGCGTACGCTATAGTGTGGCAGCAGATGAGCTTAAAACTGTTAAGTCTGATTTGAAAGTGGCCAGTAAGGCTGCTTCCGATGCCGAGAAACTGGTTGCTAACCTGGAGGGGCAATTGGGGGTTTATAAGTCTCTGGATCATGCAGAAAAAGATAACCAGGGTTGAACTGGCAAATAATGCGATCACGAAGTTAATCTTTCGTTTAGGGTTGCGTGTTAAAGTCTGTAGTTCTTACTTAACGACGAGGTTTACAACATGAAAAATCTATTGGGCTTATTTGCGATATTAGCGTTAGTGTCATTCAACCAAGTTTCAGTTGCCGAAGAGCAAACGCCTGCGCCAAAAACAGAAATGAAAATGGATCGGTGTACGAGTCATGGTCAAATGGATCAAGCAACATTGAAGGAACATATGAAGCTGGAGCAAGAGCACCAACTGAAGATCCATGATTTATCGAATAAGATTCTTTCCGAAACTGATCCTAAGAAACAGCAGGAATTGAAAGACCAGCAATTGAAATTGATGGAAGAGCATCATATGCACAAAATGGAAATGATGCAAAAATCTAAAATGTAATCACCGTAAATTTTTGTCATATCGGATTAATAAAATAATTAGTTGGTTCGATATGACGACAAATTGATAGTTACAAAATCCTTTTTTATATTTTTTCTTTTTTATTCTTTTTTATTCTTTTTTAAAGGCGCTGCAAGCCATGAACAGAAAGGCTTGCAGCGTCAATATAACGACAGATTGATTGTTATATAACGACAAATTGATCGTTTAATAACGACAGTTTGATTGTTACATGTGGTCAGATTGATCTCATATAACGACAAATTGATCGTTACAACGACACGTTATTTTGTTGTCGTTGTTTTAGCTTTTGATGGGGTGTATAGTTAGACATCATCCCTATGGTGTCGTCATATTATTATGGACAACAATCCTTCGTATCTAACTGTTGTTAAATCCAACAAGGTTGTGGAAGCCAGTTATATGCTTTCGCTGGCTGAGCAACGGGTTTTGTTGGCTTGTATTGCGCAGATCGACTCAACGGCAGTTTTAACAGAGGAATACCGTTTTGAAGTAACTGCTTCCGGCGTTGCTGATTTAGCGGGACTGGAAAACCTTTCAAATACCTATCGAGACCTAAAAAAAGCTTCTGAAAAGCTGTATGAGCGTAGCGTGATCATTGATGATCCAGATCCTGATAATCCAAAAATAACCCAACGTAAAACGCGCTGGATAAGCAGTATTGATTATATGCCGGGGGAGGGGAAGGTAGTTTTGAGTTTTGCCATAGGCATTATTCCCTATCTGTCCCAGTTGTCGCGCGAATTCACCAAATACAAACTTAAGCACGTTGCCCGATTTGAAAGCGTGTATTCGATCCGCTTATATGAACTGTTAGTGCAATGGAGCTCAGCCGGAGAGCGTGAAATTGAAGTCGAATGGTTCAAGCGACAGTTTCAGGTAGGCGACAAATATAGCCGTGTAGTTGACCTGAAGAAACGGGTTATTGATCCGGCCATCCAGGAAATCAACGAACATTCAAACTTTTGGGTGAAATACGGTCAACGCAAGTCGGGACGGACAATCACTCATTTTCAATTTCAGTTTGGCTTGAAGGATACGCCCAGGCCTTATAAGCAGCTGACTGATGAAGAAATTAATAGGCAGGCCAAGCCAGGGGAAACCAGGGCGGCTGTTGTCGCACGTTTGACAGGCACCTCGTTAGCGGATTTTGCTAAGGTTGGGGAGTCGTTTGATCAGGCACGTGAACGCAAAAAGAGCTTGACCGAGATTAAGAAGAAATTGCGGTAGGAAATAGGTAGTTGAATCCTTCTTACATCTAGGGGGCGTTCTCAATCATATTTAATTCTCTGCTCCAATAGTGTATTTTAGCGGGCATTTGGATTTAAATAATAATGAAGCGTACGGTTCTGCGTGATGACCAATGGGAACGTATAAAGGATCTTTTGCCGGGCAAAGCCGGCGATTGCGGTGTGACAGCAACCAATAACCGGCAATTTATTGAAGCGGTGTTATGGATTGCTCGAACGGGT